>JAGSPS010000238.1 GCA_018262315.1 Deltaproteobacteria bacterium
ACCTGCACGGGAGTTCCTACTGGTGGCCGACAACGTACTCGAGGCTCGCCGCGTAGCGCTGGAAGAATCCTTCTTCCGGAAGGAAAACGAGCGGCTGCGCGAACGGATGCGGATCGCGCGCGAACGCGAGGCGGCGCGCAAGGCGCTCGCGAGCGAACTCGGCCTGCGCGACGAAGCGCTGCTCGAGCGGCTGCTCGACCTCGGCATCCGCATCGACACCGTCGAGGCGCTCGCGCTCGCACCGCTCGCGTTCGTCGCATGGGCAGACGGAGAGATGGAGCCGCACGAACACGACGCGGTGATGAAGGGCGCCGAGGGCAGCGGGATCGCGCCGGGCTCTCCAGGCTACGCGCTGCTCGAAACCTGGACGAAGCAGCCGCCGCCCGAAGAGCTGATGGAATCGTGGAGCGCGTACATCCAGGCGCTCGTCCGCCAACTCTCGGCCGACCAGCGCGCTGCCCTCGAAGAGCGGATTCTCGGCCGCGCCAGAGCCGTCGCCGAAGCGGCCGGCGGCTTCCTCGGCCTGGCGAAGGTCTCGAAGGAAGAAGAGGCGCTGCTCACGGAACTCGAGCGCGCGTTCGGGGGTTGAACGCGCCGAGCACGCGCTGGTACACCGCCGAGTCGCGCGCGGAGAAGCAGCAGAACGTGACGGCGCGCGGCGCCTCGTTCGCGACGAGCCACGCCGCCACCGAGCGCACCGCCACGACCGTCGCGGCCTCGATCGGGTAGCCGTACACGCCCGTGCTGATCGCCGGGAAGGCGATCGTTTCGATCGCATTCTGCTTGGCGAGCCGCAGCGCATCGCTGTAGCAGGCGCCCAGCAGCCGCGACTCGTCCGCCGTGCCGCCGTGCCAGACGGGCCCCACGGTGTGGATCACGTAGCGCGCGGCCAGCTCGTAGCCGCCGGTGATGCGCGCCTCGCCGGTCGGGCAGCCGCCGATCTCGCGGCATTCATCGAGCAGCTTGGGACCCGCGGCGCGATGGATCGCCCCGTCCACCCCGCCCCCGCCCAGCAGCGACTCATTCGCCGCGTTCACGATCGCATCGACCGCGAGCCTGGTGATGTCGCCCGTGACGACCGCGATCCGCTCGATGGCCCCGCTCACCCCGCAATCCTAGCCGGTGCCGGGCGTCAAGTTATTTGGGTGTCAAGTTGTTTGCCTGTCGGGGCGTTGCGCCGATTCGTCGGGAGGAGGCATTTCGTCAGGGGGCCGGGCTAGGCTCGGCGGCGATGGCCGCACCCCATGCATTCGCCGGTCGCGTGCTCGTGACCGGCGCCAACGGAAGCCTCGGGTGTGCCCTCGTCGAGCACCTCGCCGCAGCCGGCGCGAGCGTGCGGGCGCTGGTGCGATCGGAGCGGGCCGCCGCGACGCTGCGGGCCCTCGCGCAGCCGACCGAGCTGGCGATCGTCGATTGGTCCGACGCGCCCGGCCTCGCACGCGCCGCCGAGGGCTGCGACGCCGCCGTGCACCTGGTCGGGGTGCTGAAGGAAACGCCGACCCAGCGCTACGCCGACGCGCACGAAGGCACCGCGCGCGCACTCGCGACCGCAGCGACGAGCGGCGCGCTGCGCCGGATCGTGTACCTGAGCATCCTCGGCGCCGACGCGAACTCTCCCAACGCCTGCCTCGCCTCGAAGGCGCGCGCCGAGGCGATCCTGCTCGAAGCGCCGCTCGCCACCACCGTTCTTCGTCTGCCGATGGTGCTGGGCGGTGACGACCCGGCGAGCTGGGCACTGCGCGCGCGGGCGCGCAGCCGCGTGGTTCCGCTGGTGCGCGGCGGCGCGGCGCTCGAACAGCCGATCGACGCGCGCGACGTGCTCGCCGCGATCACCGCCGCGCTCGCGCGACCCGCGCTCGCCGGCCGCGTGTTCGACGTCGCGGGACCCGAATCGCTTCCGCGCCGCGATCTCGTCCGGCGCGCCGCTGCAGTGCTCGGCAACGAGCCGCGCATCCTTCCGATCCCGCTCGCCCTCGTCCGGAGCTTTGCCGCGCTGGCGGAACGCGTCACCGCGAGCCCACCGCTCACCACGGCGATGCTCGAGGTGCTCGAGCACGACGACCGCGTCGACGCGAAACTCGCCTGCGACGCGCTCGGCATCACGCTGACGCCGCTCGACGACACCCTGCGGCGCCTCGTCGCGAGTGGCGGCGCCGCCGCGACAGGAGACTCCGCGTGAGTGACGCCCCCGCCGCCTCGTTGCCGCAGCGCAAGTCGACGCGCGCCGCGCGGCTGCTGCCGTGGGTCGTCACGATCGCGTGTTTCGCCTTCCTCTACACGCGCATCGACGGCGCCGCGCACCGCCAGGGCTCGTCGCTCGTGCCGTATCTCGCGCAGGTCTTCGAGAAAGTCGACTGGTGGCGCTGGCTCGCGCTGATGGTTCCCTACTCGCTGCTCTTCTTCCTGGTCGACTCGCTGGTGATCTGGCGCGTGGTGAACTGGTTCAACACGCGCGTCCCGTACGGCGACATCCTGCCCGTGCGCGCCAGCACCTACATCCTCTCGATCCTGAACGAGCAGGTCGGCAAGGGCGTGATGGCGTACTACCTGAACCGCCGCGACGGCGTGCCGGGCTGGCAGGTCGGCTCGAGCATGCTGTTCGTGATGTTCTGCGAGTTCTACTACCTGCTCAGCTGGGCGTGCGTCGGCGCGCTGCTGCGCTGGGACCGCGTTCCCGAGGCGTTCCGCATACTGCCGGGGGTGGCGCTCGGCGCGCTCGTGTTCTTCGCGCTGTGGGTGCTCTACTTCCGCGGCGTGATCGCGCCCGGCTCGAAGCTGCGCGAGCGCGACATGCTGCGCTCGTTCCGCCTCGCCAGTCCGTGGCAGTACGCGACCGTCATCGCGCTGCGCTCGCCGGCGCTGCTCACTGCCGCGTTCGTCTACTCGCGCGCGCTCGGGCTCTTCGGCATCGAGTCGAGCTTCCTCGCGATGCTCGGCGTGTTGCCGTTGATCTTCTTCGGCGCCGCGACGCCCGGCCCGATGCGCGCGGTGGCGATCACGATGTGGGTGGCGCTCTTCCCCGACCACCCCGCCGAGATGGCGGCTTTCGGGCTCGTGATGCACAACTTCTTCATCTTCTTCAACGCGGCGATCGGCCTGCTCTTCCTGCGCCGCGCGAACCGCGAGCTGTTCGCTCAGGCCTGAGGCGGGCGGACGAGCGCGAGTGCGCGATCGGCCATCGACACGAGCGTCGTGGCGACCAATGCGGCGGCGAGCCACCGCACCAGCGCGGCGCCCGGCCACGACCAGCCGAGCGTGTCGCGCACGATTGGCACGGCGACCGCCACGTAGTACGCGATGCCGTTCCAGCGCCCGAGCCGACTCGCGCGCAGCGGTCGTCCTGCGAGGCTCTTCGAATCCACGACGTACTGCGCGAACGCAGCAGCGACTAGAAACGGCAGCGACCACGGCACGACACCCGCAGCGGCGTGCGCAGCGAGGCCGAGCACGCAGAACGTCGCGTCGATCGCGTGATCGAGGAGGCCGCCGAGCGGCGACGACTCGCCGTAGCGACGCGCCACCGCGCCGTCGGCGAAATCGGTCGCGACGGCGAGTGCAAAGAGTGCGGTTGCGAGTTCGGCGTGCGCCGCGATGATCGCCGCGGCGAGTGCCGGAGCCACGACGAGGCGCAGCAGCGAAAGCGCGTTGGCGCGCGTACGCCAGCGATCCGCCGCAACTGCGCTGCGCCCCTGCACGGTCACGATCGGCCACGATACCATCGGCGCCCCTTCGGGAGGTGAGACGCGATGCGGGTGCTGGTGACGGGCGGCGCGGGCTACATCGGCAGCGCGGTCGCCGAAGAGTTGCTGCACGGCGGGCACGAGGTGGTGGTCTACGACAACCTCGCAAAGGGGCATCGCGACGCCGTGCCGCCCGGCGCCAGCTTCGTGCACGGCGACCTCGGCGACGCGCAACTGCTGCGCGAGACGCTGCGCAGCAGCCGCGTCGAAGCGGTCGTCCACATGGCGGCTGATTCGCTGGTCGGCGAGTCGATCGTGAACCCGGCCAGGTACTACGCGAACAACGTGGGCAACGGACTCGCGCTGCTCAACGCGATGCGCGAACTCGGGATCGACCGGCTCGTCTTCTCGTCCACCGTCGCCGTACACGGCGAGCCGCGCCGCTTGCCGATCGAGGAGTCCGATCCGACCGACCCGATCAACCCGTACGGCGAGACCAAGCTCGCCTTCGAGCGAGCGCTGCGCTGGTACGACGAGGCCTACGGCCTGCACTCGGTGAGCCTGCGCTACTTCAACGCGGCCGGCGCCACCGAGCGCGCTGGCGAGCGACACGATCCGGAGACGCATCTGATTCCGCTGGTGCTGCAAGTCGCGAGCGGAACGCGCCGGGAGATCACCGTCTTCGGCGACGATTACGACACCCGCGACGGCACCTGCATCCGCGACTACATCCACGTGATCGACCTGGCGCGCGCGCACGTGCTCGCGATCGGCGCCTGCGACGCGGACAGCCGCGCCTACAACCTCGGCTGTGGCGGCGACGGCACGACGGTGTTGGAAGTGATCGCCGCGGCGCGCGCCGTGACGGGGCACGCGATCCCCGCGCAGCCGGGCGCGCGCCGTCCCGGCGATCCGGCCCGCCTCGTCGCCAGCTCCGCGCGCATCGAGCGCGATCTCGGTTGGCGCCCGGCACACGCCGACATCCGCGGCATCGTCGAATCCGCCTGGCGATTCGCCGAAAGCCGACGCTAGCTCCGACCATTCAGGAAACGCCTGCCCCCCGACGGACGCCAGGAATCACAACAACTTGACACGCAAACAACTTGACGCCCGGCACCTCGTTCTACTTCTACTTTGGGGCTGTTCGCCGGGAGGGCCGCCACTGTCGGAAGCGGCGGAGCGCGGAAAGACGACGTACTTCACGGTGTGCATCGTCTGCCACAACGCGAAGCCGACGCTCGACGCGCTCGGCCCCCCGATCGCCGGCGCGCCGCGCGATCTGATCGAAGCGCGCGTCGTGTACGCCTCGTATCCGCCCGGCTATCAGCCCAAGCGCCAGTCGCAGGCGATGCCGGCGATGCCGAGCCTCGCCGGCACCATCGACGACCTCGCGGCCTATCTCGCGGAGTGCTGCCCCGCGAACTGAAGCGGCGCGCCGCAACTACGAGTTGACGACCACCCCGATCACGTAGAGCACCAGCGTCAGGCCGAGGCCCGCGTGGATCGTGCCCTTGACGGTCCCGAGCATCTTCTGGCGTCCCTGGCCCGTGCCGATCAGCGCGTTCAGCTCGAAGGCGACGATGATCGCGAGCGCGAGGATCCAGTAGAGCACGTCG
>JAGSPS010000436.1 GCA_018262315.1 Deltaproteobacteria bacterium
TTCCCGGGCGGGAAGCCCTTGCGGATCGACTCGAAATCGAGCGCGCCGGTGACGCCGTAGATCAGCGCGATGCCGTAGAGCAGGATCGCGCTCGCGAACGAGCCCACCAGGAAATACTTGAACGACGACTCGTTGCTGCGCAGGTTGCGGCGATCGAAGCCTGCCAGCACGTAGAGCGGGATGCTCATCAGCTCGAGGCCGAGGAAGAGCGCGAGCAGATCGACCGAACCGACCAGCAGGAACATGCCCGCGGTCGAGAGCAGGATCAGCGCATAGTACTCTCCGTGGTTGATGCGCAGCTCGGCGAGATACGCGATCGAAAACCAGCACACCAGGAACGAGGCGAGCCCGATCAGCACCGTCGCGTAGGCGGCGAAGCCGTCGAGGCGCAGCATCGGGTTGTCGATGTCGAAGGTGATGCTCGCGCCGCCCGCGAACGTCGCGCCGGCCGCGTAGATCGCGAGGCCGAGGAAGACGGCAGAGACCAGCGCCAGCACCGTGCCGATCCAGACTTCGGTGACCTCGCGGCCGAGGAAGCTCTTGCGGCGCGAGAGCCACACTTCGCCGAGCAACACGACGAGCGCGCCAATACCGGTGAACGCGATCGGCGCGATGGCGGCGAGATCGAGGCGCGGGGCGTTCATCGCTGCGCCTCCGCGGGGATCGCGAGTTCCGCGATCAGTTCATGGGGTCCAGCGTCACGCGCAACTGCCTTCTTCTGCTCCATCTGGTGCAGCAACTCGCCGACGGAGGCGTCGAGGCGGCGCAGGAACGGGCTCGGAGCGACGCCGATCCAGACGATCGGGATCAAGATCGCGAGCACCACGAACATCTCGCGGAACGAGAGGTCCATCAGCGAGCGATTCTCGGGTTCCTCGACGGGACCAAAGAAGACGCGCCGATACGCCCACAGCAGATAGGCCGCCGCGAGCACCACGCCGAAACTCGCCGTCGCGCCGACCCACGGGCTCGCCAGGAACGCTCCCGCCAAGATCAAGAACTCGCCGACGAAGCCGTTGAGCCCGGGCAGGCCGATGCTCGACATCGCGACGATCCCGAAGAGCAGCGCGAACACCGGCATCGGCTTCGCGATGCCGCCGAACGCCGCGATCTCGCGGGTGTGACGTCGCTCGTAGACCATGCCGACGAGCAGGAAGAGCGCGCCGGTCGAGAGCCCGTGGTTCACCATCTGCAGGATCGAGCCTTCGAGTCCCTCTTCGTTGAGCGCGAAGATGCCGAGCATCACGAATCCCAGATGCGCGACCGACGAATACGCGACGAGCTTCTTGATGTCGGTCTGCACCATCGCGACCAGCGCCCCGTAGAGGATGCCGAGCAGCGCGAGTGCGAACATCAGCGGGACGGCCTGCTCGGTGGCGACCGGGAACAGCGGCAGCGCGAAACGCACGAAACCGTAGGTGCCCATCTTCAGGAGCACGCCGGCGAGGACCACCGAGCCCGCCGTCGGCGCCTCGGTGTGTGCGTCGGGAAGCCAGGTGTGGAACGGCACGATCGGCACCTTGATGCCAAAGGCCAGCGCGAACGCCGCGAAGAGCCACGGCTGCGTCTTCCACCACACCGCCTGACCCGCGAGCGGGATGCTGGTGTCGAGCAGCGCTGGCGAGCTGTTCGATGCGTGCTGCACCAGGTCGAAGTTTGCGACGCCGAACTGTTGCTGGTGCAGCGAGTAGATCACCAGGATCGCCACCAGCATCAGCAACGAGCCGACCATCGTGAACAGGAAGAACTTCACCGCCGCGTAGACGCGCCGCGGTCCGCCCCAGATCCCGATGATGAAGTACATCGGGACGAGCATCAGTTCCCAGAACACGTAGAACTGGAAGACGTTCAGCCAGGCTCATGCCGTCGATGCCGACGAAGTAGTGGACGCCCCAGCTCGGCAACCACGTCGCGTACTCGACGAACTGGTAGCCGGTGCGCGTCGGGTCGAAACCGAACCAGAGTCTCAGCGAGAGCAGGAAGGTGAGCGTCGTCGCACCGACCGCAGTGATCTTCCAGACCTGCTCGGGTAGCCCGCGCAGCAGGATCAGCAGCAGCCCCGTCGCGAGCGGCAGGAACGTGACGACGGTGAGCAGGTGCGCGTCGAGCCAGTTCATGCGCGCGCCCCCGGCCGTCGCATCAGCGCAGCATCCACACCACGATCGCGAGCGTGCCCACGACCATGGTGATGAGATAGCCCTGCGTGAGGCCCGACTGGCCGTACTTGAACACATGGGCCGCGAGGCCGCGGACGGCGCGCGCGCTGCCGTTCGCTCCGAGCCCGTCGATCAGGCCTGCATCGACGACGCGGAAGAGCAGCTTGTCCGAGACGGCGACCAGCGGGTGCACGATCAGCGCGTCGTAGAGTTCGTCGACGTAGTACTTGTTCTCGACTAGGCGCGCGACGCCGCCGAGCGCCGCGCGGATGCGCGCCGGGACGGCGGGACTCCACAGGTACATCCAGGCCGCGACGAGCGTGCCGAGCGTCGCTGCGCCGATCGCGAGCCCTGCCAGACCGAGTTCGGTGGCGTGCGCGATCTCGTGCTCCGGATGCGGCAGCACGCCGTGCAGGAAGTTCGCGAGCGCGTTCGAGTCGGGCACGCCGAGCCAGTCGCCGTAGATCTGCGGCAGCCCGAGGAAGCCGGCGCCGAACGAGAACGCCGCCAGCACGACGAGCGGCCCGAGCACCACCCAGCCCACTTCGTGGATGTGATGCTGCGTCTCGGCATCGGCGCGGCACTCGCCATAGAAGGTCCGGAAGTGCAGCCGCCACATGTAGAAGGCGGTGATCGCGGCGGTCACGAGGCCGATCGCCCAGAGCCACTGGTGGCCGGGGATCTGGTGCGCGGCGTACGCCGAGAGCAGGATCTCGTCCTTCGAGAAGAACCCGGAGAACGGCGGGAAGCCGGCGATCGCGAGCACCGCGATCAGGAACACCCCGTGCGTCACCGGCAGCCACTTGCGCAGGCCGCCCATCTTGTCGGTGTCCTGCTCGTGGTGCATCGCCATGATCACCGCGCCGGAACCGAGGAAGAGCAGCGCCTTGAAGAAGGCGTGCGTGCCGACGTGGAAGATCGCTGCTCCGTACGCGCCGCAGCCCGCCGCGAGGAACATGTAGCCGAGCTGCGAGACGGTGGAGTACGCGAGCACCTTCTTGATGTCGGTCTGCGCGATCGCCATGGTCGCCGCAAAGAGGGCCGTCGCCGCGCCGGTCCAGGCGATCACCGCGGACGCGCCCGGCGCTTCCGCGTACAGGAACGACATCCTGCA
>JAGSPS010000239.1 GCA_018262315.1 Deltaproteobacteria bacterium
GTCGCGATCGTGCTCGGGAGCTTCGGTTGGGCGGGCCGACAGCGCATGGTGTCCGTTTCCGACACCGATGGGCGCTAGCCGAGCGCGGTTCGCGCTGCCGGTCGGAGTCCTGCTGTCCGGTGCGGCGCTGACCGCCGTCTGGTCGGCCGCCGCAGCCGAGCCGGGGCGCGAGGCGGCGGGAGAAGCGGCGTCCGGCGACCCGCGGCGCGAGAAGCCGCCAGAGACGGACTCCGAAAGCCTATTGACGCGCGCGACACTGACCGGTGACTGGGGCGGTCTGCGTACGTCACTCGCTGAGCACGGCTTGACCCTCGGGCTGATCCATACCGCGGACGTGATCGGAATCGCCTCGGGCGGCCTTCACCGTCGCGCGGAATGGCTCAACGACTGGGATCTGACCCTCACGGCCGAGACCGAGCCGCTGCTCGGTTGGCGCGGCGGGAAGCTGTTCCTCTACGGCCTCGGCCTGTGGAGCACGGGCAGCCCGAGCGAGAACGCCGGCGACATCCAGACGCTCGACAACATCGACGCTCCGGACGAATGGAAGCTCTACGAGGCCTGGCTCGAGCAGGAGATGTTCGGCGGCCGGCTGTCGCTGCTCGCAGGGCTCTACGACGTCAACGAAGAATTCGATGTTCTCGAAACCGCGACGCTTCTCATCAACAGTTCCTTCGGAGTCGGTAAGGACTTCTCGCAGAGCGGCGAGAATGGGCCGAGCATCTTCCCGTCTACGTCCCTGGGCGTGCGCATCGCCGCGCAGCCCGTGGCGAACGGCTACGTACGCGCCGCCGTCCTCGACGGAGTGCCGAGTGATTCCAGCGATTCGGACACGATCCCCGATTTCTTCGACTTCGACAGCGACGAAGGCGTCCTCGGCGTCGCCGAGGCAGGCTATATCGCTGGAAGCGAGGAGGGGAGCGACGAGAAATACACGAAAATAGGTCTCGGAGGCTGGTACTACTCTGCCGACTTCGACTGCATCGGCAACGTCGGCGCCGATGGGACTGCGAGGCGACAGACAGGGAACTTCGGCGTCTACCTGCTCGGTGAGCGTACCGTCTACCGCGAGCCGCAGGCACCGGAGCGCGGGCTCGCGGCGTTCGCGCGCGTGGGCTTCGCGGACTCGGACGTCAACCCGGTCGGCTTCTACGCGGGAGCGGGCGCGGTCTACACCGGATTGATACGTGGGCGTCCGGACGACCGGCTCGGGCTGGGAGTCGCCGCAGCGTTCGCAGGACACGAGTTCGAGCGGGAGGGCGAAGAGACCGGGGTGGCCGTCGACGGCGCCGAGGTGACGATCGAACTCACCTATCGCGCACGGCTCACGCCGTGGCTCGCCCTCCAGCCGGACTTGCAGTACATCGTGAACCCGAGCTTCGACCCCGGCGTCGAAGACGCCCTCGCGCTCGGCGCGCGCTTCGAGGTCGCTTTCTAGAGCCCGTCAGGCGGCAGCCGTTGGACGAAGGCGGTTGCCTCGCGCGGCGAGCGGTCGGCGCCATGCGAGCCCCGCGTGGCCGCTGCGTGATGCCTCGGGCGAATCCCGCCACTCGGGTCTTCTCTGTGCCCGCGGAGCCGCGACGGCCTGGATCCCCTCCGACGAGCCCGCCGTCGTTCGTCAGGGCCTGGTGTTTGGTTGCAGTCGCCTTCGGATTCTAGCTTGGGAACGCGGGTGGCTTCGGCTGACGCGAGTCGTGGCAGTGCCGCGCGCGGTCGCAGCGCAGCGGCCATCTTCGTACGGTATGGAGCCGGACGAGAGAGGACCAGGTCCAGATGCAGGATGAGGAAGAAGAACGGCTCATCGCGAAGCTTCGAAAGATCGAAGCGCTCTTCGCGCGCGCCACGAGTGCAGGCGAGCGGGGGCCGCGGCGGAGAACGCGCGCGATCGCATCCGGGGGCGGCTCGAGCAGCTCGAGAAGTCGGAACGCGCGATCGAGTACCGTTTCGCGCTGCCGGACGGCTGGTCGAAGTCGCTCTTCATTGCATTGCTCCGGCGGTACGGCATCGAGAGCCGTATCGCTACCGCGGCCAGCGGCGCACCACGGTCATGGCGCGCGTCACGCGCACCTTCGCAGACGAGGTGCTGTGGCCCGAGTTCCAGGAGCTGAACGCCACGCTTCGCGCTCATCTCGAGTCCGTGACCAGCCGGGTCATCGCGCAGGCCATCCACGGGGACCCGGCCGACGCCGAGGAGCGTCCCGGCCGAGAGCCGAAGGCGCGTTCCCAGCAGGGGCTCCTCGGCGGCGAGTAGATCGACGGAATTTCCTTGAAATGTGGGATCGGTCCGCGCACGATGGCGATCGGAGCGGCGACCACGGGTCCAAGTACCGGGTGTAGGTTCAGCCCCGGGGCGTCAGGACGGAATCCTGTTGTCAGGAGCGCCAGCCTAGAATGTGGCGCCGCTCCACCCCTCCTCTCTCCGAACATCGTTCCGCATAGAACTACGAGTAGCCGGCGCGGCCGCTGGGATGCCCACTGCCTGCTCTGCCCAGTGACGTTTGCGAGCGAGGCGATGGGGAGTCGATCCGCTCGTGAGCGACCGCGAGTTCATTCAGCGCTGGCGCGCGCAACCGCGGCAGCGAAGCGATCGAGCTGATCCAGCTCGCGTTCGAGCACATCGCAGATCCGCGCGTGATCGATATCCATGTAGAGATGCGCAAGCACGTTGCGCAGTCCGGCCCATCCCTGCATCGCCACGGCCAGCTCGGCGTCCAGAACGCCCTGGTCTCGCAGGATCTCGAACGTCTCGCGGTAGGTGCGCGGCGAGCGCCAACCGCGATCGGCGATCAAGTGATGCGCAAGGTCGATACAGCATTCGGCTGCGAGCTGGAGCCAGCGCTCGGCCTGCGCCTGGACTCCGCGATCGGCGAGGAAGGCGTTGCGATCGCCGGGACGCTTCGGAGTAATCCGGCGCAGGTCGCCGACCAGCTCTTCGAGCTTGGCGAGGCGCCGGTCGAAGGCGTCACGATCGACCAAAGGTGCCCTCCGCCAGTCGGCGACGTCGCGCTTGCGCGTGGATCTCGTTCCAGTGCGACTCGTCGAAAGCGAGCGCGAGCGTGTGTACGAAGAATCGTACGTAGGCAGGTTGATCGCGCACGAACAGGCGCTCGCCGCAGAGCGCGCGGTGCGCGACGAGCGGGGGCGCGTCGTTCAATACGACGATATCGACTCGGTACTCGGGTTCGAGGCCTGCGATCAGGTGCGTGCGCTTCGAGGCGCGGCCTCTCCCGTCGAGCGACGGATCCAGGAAGACGGCCAGGTCCCAATCCGAATCCGCGCGCGGCGACCCGCCTGCGCGAGACCCGAACAGCATGGCGAACAGCACGGTGGGTTCGGCCGCGAGGCGGCTCTGGATCGTCGCGAGGGCGCCGTTCGGAACCTGAGACAGGGCTGCTCTCCTGAACTTGCGGCAGTCTAGGTCGCACGAACTCATCGGGGCCAGCTCGCGAAGCCGCGGGCGTTCCCGCTATTCTGAATCGCCCCGCGCCCGCCGGAGCCTCGATGACCTGGATCCCGTCCGACAAGACCGCCGTGACGCTCGCCGATTCGCCGCTCGAGGAGATGTCGAAGAACGAGCGGATCAAGGCGGCGAGCGAGGGGCTCTTCTTCGTTTCCGACGGCAAGACCATCCACACCTTCGCGGACGAAATCGACGCGATGACGCGCGGCGAGGCCGAGACGATCGGCGGCGAGGCCAAGGAACTCTCGAAGTTCTTCGGGATCTACCGGCAGCAGATCCGCGGCGAGCGCGGTCGCAAGACCGGCGAGCACGTCTTCATGGTGCGCATCAAGTGCCCGGCGGGCGGCGAGCTCTCCGCGAAGCAGTGGGCTGCGCTCGACGCCGCGTCCGAACAGTTCGCGGACGGCACGATCCGCGTGACGTCGCGCCAGGGCATTCAATATCACTACGTGCGCGGGACGAAGCTGGCCAAGATGGTGCGGCACCTGAACCGCCACTACCGCGACGAGGCGACGCTCAGCGCCTGCGGTGACGTGAACCGCAACGTGATGGCGTCGCCGGTGGACGGTCTCGCGGGGCCGGGCGATCCGCGCGGTCGCGAGCTGGCGGTGGCGCTCGCCGAGGCGCTCGCGCCGCGCACGTCGTCCTACTTCCAGGTGTTCCTGTCGGATGACGAGGGCCGCAGCGTCAAGCCGATGCACAGCGACGAGCCGCTCTACGGCCCGCAGTACCTGCCGCGCAAGTTCAAGATCGGCATCGCGCACCCGGACGACAACTCGGTGGACGTGCTGACACAGGACGTCGGGCTCGTTCCGATCCTGGTGGATGGAAGCTGCGACGGCTCGCTCTGGGACCTCCATTCCGGCGGCGGCCTGGGGCAGACTCACAACAACCCGCAAACCGCGCCGCTGCTCGGTGTCTACCTCGGCCGCATCGCGCGCGAGCAGGTGATCGACACGGTGCGCGCGATCGCGACGCTGCAGAAAGAGCACGGCGAACGCCGCGATCGCCGGCTGGCGCGCTGGAAGTACACGATCCGCCGCCTCGGTCTCGAGCGCGTGAAGCGCGAGCTGCGCGAGCGTTTCGCGCTCCGGCTGCAAGACGCCGCGCCGCAGCCGCTCGCGCCGGGTCGCACCCATCTCGGCTTCGGCGACGCGACGGACGGCACCAGCTACTACGGCATCTCGATCGAGAACGGCCGGATCCGACCCAACGTGCGCACGGGAATCCGCGTGGCCGCGACGACGCTCGATCTCGGTGTACGCATGACGCCGCACCAGGACGTGGTGCTGACCGGCGTGCGCGACCGCGCCGCGCTGCTCGCGATCCTCGACGCCCACGGTGTCGCGCGCTCCGAGGCGGTGTCGCGCGCGCGCAGCCTCGGCATGGCGTGTCCTGCGAAACCCACCTGCGGCCTGGCGATGACCGAAGCCGAGAACGCGCTGCCGCACTACTTCGATGCACTCGAAGCCGCGGGCCTCGGCGACGTCGACCTCGAGATTCGCATGACCGGCTGCCCGAACCAGTGCGTCCGCCCGCCCACCGCGGAGATCGGCATCTTCGGCTACGGCAAGAACGACCACGTGATCCTGGCGGGCGGCTCGCGCTGCGGCACGCGCCTCGCGTCGGTGCTCTACGAGCGCATCTCCGAGGAGCAGATGGTGCCCGCGCTGGTCGGCCTCTTCCGCGTCGTCAAGGAACGCTGCCCCGCCGGCACGCCGCCCGGCGACTGGATCGCCGCCACCTCCTTCGAACAGCTCCGCACCTGGATCGGGCTCGCCC
>JAGSPS010000040.1 GCA_018262315.1 Deltaproteobacteria bacterium
GCCGAGCCCCGTGCGATCGCGCGCGGGGTCGAAGGAGCCGAGCAGGTCGCCGGCCGCAAAACAGTTCGCGAAGCGAGGCAAACCGTCCGGGCCGAGCGGGCGCAGCCGCATGTCGGTGCGCACGCCGGTGCCGAAGAGCGGCTGCTCGCCCTCGTAGTCGCCCCGCACCAGTTGGTTCGCCGCGAGGCTGTCGACGCGGCGACCGGCGAGGTCGTGCAGCGGAAGACCCAGCAGCGGCTCGACGAGCTGACCGCCACGCTCGACGATCCCGCCGCCGACGAAGCGACCGGTCGCGAGCACGAGCGCGTCGCACGGAAGCATCGCCGTGTCGGCCGGACGACTCGGAGGACCAGGCTCTGCGAGCTGCACGCCGCGCACGCGGACGCCTTCGATCTCCACTCGCTCCACCCGGCCCGCGATCCGCTCGACGCCCGCACGCGAGAGCGCCGCGCCGAGCGCGCGATCGAGACGAAATCCGGCGAGCGACAACGCCGGCGCACCGACCAGCTCCGCCGCGCGACAGCCAGCCGTCGCTTCGAACCACGCTCGCGTACCGGCGGCAGGGTCGAGACCGAGCACGGGCGGAACGAGCAGCAGGCGGCCCTCTGCGCCGAGTGCGGCGACGGCGTCTTGCAGCGCGCCACGCGCCGCATCGGCGTCGAGGTTCCGTGCGAAGCGCGCGGGCTGCGCGGCATCGTCGCGCAGCGCTTCGGGCAGCGCGAGTCGCACGATCGAAAGCGCGCGCGATGCGAGGCCGACCGCCGCCATTTCCGCCGCGAGCGTGCGCAGCGCGCTGCGGACCTCGAAGCCGGGGAGTCCGGGCACGTCGACGAGCGCGATCTCCTCGGCGCCTTCCAGATCGCCCTCCCCCGCGCCGGAGAACGCGAGATCGGCGGCGCGCAAGGCGCCGTGCACGTCGGCCAGCCAGCGCGTCTGCGCGAGGCTGCCGTGCACGCGCAGCCCCGACGGCGCGAGCCAGGCGTCGAGCGCCGCGACGGCTTCCTTCACTTCTTCTTCGGGTCCGCGTTCTCGAAACAGCGTTGCGTAGGGGTGCGCGGGATTCGCGGCGGCGACGGCGTGCAAACGGACGATCGGCGCGAGCGGGTGACCCGATGCGGGATCGCGCAGCGGCAGCCCGCCGCGCCGCAGCGGCGACGCGGCGGCGACGTCGAGCGTTCCCCACGAGAGCGCCGTCGCGCCGGGCGCGGCACACACGAGCGTCACCTCGGCGCCGCGCGAGGCGAGCTCGAGCGCCGCGCTGCTGCCCGCGAGACCACCGCCGACGACGACGGCCTTCACGACGTGAAGCCCCGGCCGGCGAGGAAGCTGTGGCGGTGGATCTCCATCGCGGCGAGGTGCGAGCCGCCCAGGGCCGGCGCGACGGCGCGCCAACGCTCGTCCACGAAGGCACGCACCTCCTCGACGCAGCGGGCGGCCGACCAGTCGAGTGCATCGGCGAGCACGGCCACGGCGTTGCCTACGCAGCCGGCGCCCTGACACGCGCCGACGCCGAGCCGCACGCGCAGCGTGCAATCGGTGAGCCGGCGCACACCTTCGCGCGTGACCACGTGCCGCAGCTCCGCGTCGAGCACCGGCTCGCAGGCGCACACCACGCGCGGAGCCGTCGCGCCGTCCATCGGCAGATCGGTGTCGTGATCGGCCAGCACCTGAGACGTCCGCGTGCCGTGGCGGAAACCGAGCCGCACCACGGCGGCGACCGGCGTCCGGAAGCGTTTCGCGGTGGCGAGCACGTCGAGCGCGCCGTCGCCGCCGGGCAGCGGCGTCGTCGCGCTGCGACCGGGTTCGCGAACGCCGAGCGCGGTGCAAAGCCGATCCGCCGCGTCTTCGGCCATCAACCGATACGCGGCGAGCTTGCCGCCCGCGATCGTGAAGAGTCCCGGCGCGCCGTCGCGCGCGTGATCGACGACGACGTAGTCGCGCGACAGCTCGTCTTCGTTCTTGCCGAAGCCCCACAAGGTGGGCCGCACACCCTGGATGGTGTGCGTCACACGATGCCGGCGGATCGACGGGATCGAGCGCTCCATCGCCTGCAGCACGTAGGCGACCTCGTCCTCGGTCGCCTCGAGGCGGTCGAGGTCGCCGTAGAAGTCGTCGTCGGTGGTGCCCGCCATGCTGTTCTGCTCGTGCGGGAACGTGAACATGTCGCGACCGTCGACGCCGCGCGCGTAGACCGCCAGATTCGAGACGCGGCGCTCGAAGACGAGGTGGATGCCCTTGCCCGGGCGCAGCCGCACCTCGACACCAGCCAGTGCCGCGAGCTTCGGCACCCACGGCCCGCCCGCGTTCATGCAGACGTCGGCCTCGATCACGAACTCTTCGCCGTTGATGCGGTCGCGCATGCGGCCGCCGACGACGCGCCCGCCACCCGGCTCGCGCAGCCATTCGACCAACTCCGTGTGCGTGAGCACGACGGCGCCGCGTTCGGCGGCGTCGAGCGCGTTCGCAGCGGTGAGGCGCGCGGCGTCGACGCCCCACTCGTCGAGCGTGAAGGCGCACTCGAGGCGCGGTGAGAGCGCGGGCTCGAGGCGCAGTGCCTCGGCCCGCGAGAGCCGCGTGTGCGAGCGCCCGTTCTTGAAGGGCTGATACTGGTCGTACATCTCGAGGCCGATCTCGACCAGCTCGGGCCCGATCGGATCCTCGGGAAACACCGGCATCACGAACGGAATGCGGAAGATCAGGTGGGGCGCGATGCGCTGGATCGCGCCCGAATCGACGCACGAGTGCAGCGTGACATCGGGATCCTTCTGCAGGTAGCGCAGCCCGCCGTGGATCATGCCGGACGACGCCCACGACGTGCCCGAGCCGAACTCGCGGCGTTCGACGAGTGCGCAGCGCACGCCGCGCAGCGCGAGATCGCGCGCGATCCCGGCTCCGTTGATGCCGCCCCCGACGACGAGGACGGGGACGCGGATGCACGGACTCACTGCTGCCGCAGCGCCTTCGCTTCGCGCCGCACGGCTTCGCGCTGGGCGGGAGAGAGCGTCGGGATCTCGAGGCGTTGGCCCGGATGGAGATGCGCCGGGTCGCGGATCTGATCGCGGTTGGCGCGATATAGGGCCGGCCACAGCGACGGATCGCCGAGCGTCAGGGCGGCGATCGTCGCGAGCGTGTCGCCGGCGCGTACGTCGTGGAAACCGGAAGGCATCGCCGCAATGGCCATCCACGCAAGCGCCGCGAGGAGACTCACGCGGAGACGGACGCTCATCGCGCGCGCTCCCCCGGAGCCGGCGGCGCCGGCGTGATGCGCAGGCGCAATTCTTCGAGCTGGCCCGGCTCGACCGCGGACGGTGCATCCATCAGCAGGTCCTGACCGCGCTGCGTCTTCGGGAACGCGATCACGTCGCGCAGGCTCTCGGCACCGGCGAGCAGCATCGCGATACGGTCGAGGCCGAACGCGAAACCGCCGTGCGGAGGCGCCCCGGTGTCGAGCGCGTTCAGCACGAAGCCGAAGCGCTCCTCCATCTCGCCCTTCGAGTAGCCGAGCAGTTCGAAGATCTTGCGCTGTACGTCGCTGCGGTGGTTGCGCAGGCTCCCGCTGCCCAGCTCGAGGCCGTTCATCACGACGTCGTAGTGCGTGCCGCGCATGCGCTCGGGATCGCTGTCGAAGAGCGCAATGTCCTCCTCGACCGGCGCGACGAAGGGCATGTGCATGAAGGTGAGCTTGCCGTGCTCATCGCGCTCGAAGACCGGGAAATTCAACACGAAGAGCGGCGCCCACGCGCGCGAGTCGACGCGGCCGAGCTGGCGGCCGAGGTCGGTGCGCAGCCGGCCGAGGATCGCGTGGGCCTTGGCGAACTCGTCGGCGGCAAAGAAGAGCAGCGAACCCGATCGCGCCTGGGTGCGTTCGGTGATGCCGGCGCGCTCGGCGTCCGAGAGGAACTTCGCGATCGGCGACTGCCACGAGCCGTCGGCACTGACGCGCACCCAGGCCAGGCCCTTCGCGCCGAGTTCCTTCTTCACGAACGACTCGAGGCGATCGATCTCGCCACGCGTCAGCGCGTCGGCGTCGTGGATCGGCAGGCACTTCACGACGCCGCCCTTCTGCACGGCGGCGCCGAAGGCACGGAACCCGGTGCTGCGGAACAGGTCGGTCAGCTCGACGAGCTCCAGCAGCACGCGCGTGTCGGGCTTGTCCGAGCCGTAACGCGCCATCGCGTCGGCGTAGGAGAGGCGCGGAAACGGCCGCTCGAGTTCGATCCCGCCCGCGTCGCGCCAGGCGCGGACGGTGACCTCTTCGAGTACGGCCAGCACTTCTTCGACGCCGACGAAGGACATCTCGAGGTCGATCTGCGTGAACTCGAGCTGGCGATCGGCGCGCAGGTCTTCGTCGCGGAAGCAGCGCGCGATCTGGAAGTAGCGCTCGAAGCCCGCGATCATCAGCAACTGCTTCATGATCTGCGGCGACTGCGGCAACGCGTAGAACTCGCCCGGCTGGAGGCGGCTCGGCACGAGGAAGTCGCGCGCGCCTTCGGGTGTCGCCCTGGCCAGGATCGGGGTCTCGATCTCGAGGAAATCCAGCTTGGAGAGTGTCGCGCGCGCCGACTGGTAGAGCGCGTGACGCACGCGCAGCGCGCGCTGCAACGGCGCGCGGCGCAGATCGTGGATGCGGTGGCGCAGGCGCACGATCTCGTCGGCGCCCGGATCCTCTTCGATCGGGAATGGCGGCGGCGTCGCGACGTTGAGGATGCGCAGCTCGCGCACCGCGACCTCGACCTCGCCGGTCGGGAGCTTCGGGTTCACCGTCTCGGGCGTGCGGCGCTCGACGTTGCCACGCGCCAGGAGCACGAACTCGCTGCGCAGGTCGCCGGCGCGCGCGTGGGCGTCGGCCGCGACTTCGGGCCGGAACACCACCTGCACCAGGCCCTCGCGATCGCGCAGGTCGACGAAGATCACGCCACCGTGGTCGCGGCGAGACTGCACCCAGCCGGCCACCACCACTTCGCTCCCGACGAGATCAGCGCCGATCGCGCCGCAGGCGTGGGTGCGCCGCAGCGCGCCCATCTGATCGAGCGGGTGATCGAGGTGGCCGGCGCCCGGCCGGGCGCTGGACCGGACTCCGTCGGACAAGGCATCTCTCCTGTCGGGGGCCGGATCGGGAGCAGAGGTGAAAAGGCAAGTGAAATCGGCGAGTTGGTTAGCAACGCAGCGTGTGGGTGTCAAACCTGGATGGCGCCCGCGGCGACGAGCTACAGCTCCGTGGCGGAGCACAGGCGGTCGCGGCCGAGCGACTTCGCGCGGTACATGGCCTTGTCGGCCATGTCGATCAGCACCTCGGGCTCGCGCCCGTGCATCGGGAACGCCGCCACGCCGACGCTGACCGTGACCTGCAGCGACGCCGAGCCGCGCGTCTCGAAGTGGGCGCGTGCGACGGCGGCGCGGATGCGCTCGGCGATCTGGATCCCGCTCTCGAGGCTGGTGTCCACGAGCAGGATCGTGAACTCATCACCGCCGTAGCGGGCCAGCGTGTCGACCTGCCGGATGCACGTGCCGAACACCTCTGCGAGTCGGCGCAGCGTGCGCGATCCGACCAGATGGCCGTGTTGGTCGTTCACCAGCTTGAAGCGATCGATGTCGAGGAAGAGCAGCGCGAGTTGGGTGCCATAGCGTTCGGCGCGACGAATCTCGTGGTCGAGCGCGGTGAAGAGGTAGCGGGCGTTGTAGGCGCCGGTTACGTCGTCGACGAAGGCTCGCTCCTTCGCCTGGTGGTAACACTCGGCGTTCTGGATCGCGGCCTGCGCGTGCGCCGCGACGAGCCGCGCGATCTCGAGATCCTTGTCGCCGAGGCGGCGATCCGACTCCGGCAGCAGCAGCACGCCGCCTTCCGACGCGCGCCCGTGGATCGGCACGGCCAGCATGCGTCCGGGCTGAACCCCTGCGGCGCGCACCATTTCGAGCAGCGGTCCGCCCTCGAGCACGATGGGGAGTGGCACTGCCTCGACATCGATCGGCTTCTCGCCGAGCAGCGCCGCACGCAGGCTCTCGGCTTCGGGCTCCTGCCAACCGCGCAGCACCACGTCGTCGGTACCGAGATTGGCGGCGCGATGGAAGATCGCGAGTCCCTGCGCGCGATCGAGTCTCGCGAGGAGCACGTCGAGCGCAATGGTGTGGATCTCTGCAGGCTCGAGCGACGCGGCGAGTGGGCGGCACTCCTCGACGGTCGCGAGCAGGTCGCGCAGGTGCGCGTTCTCGGCCTGGATGCGGCGGCGGTCGAGTGTACGCCGCACGACCAGCGCGAGTTCATCGCCGTGCACGGGCTTGTTGAGATAGTCCGCCGCGCCCATGCGCAGCGCCTGGATTGCGCTGTCCACCGAGGCGTGCGCGGTGATCAGGATGACGTCGGTGTCGGGGTACTCGGCGCGCACACGCGAGAGCAGCTCGATGCCGGAAAGCCCGGGCAGATGGAGATCGGTGAGCACCAGGTCGACGGGTACGCGGCGCAGCGCCACGAGTGCGTCTTCCGCGCTTCCGGCGGTCTCGACCTGGGCGACATCGCCGATCGCATCGAGCGCAACCTCGCGATCGAAGCGGGTGTCGTCGACGATCAGGACACGCGGACGCGAGCTGCCCTCATCCATGCGCTCCCTCGCGCCCTCCAGTCACGGTCCCTGGCGTGAAAAAGCCCCCCCGGCCCCGTGCTGACGAAGCTTCGCCTTCGAGTTGCCAGGCGCCCTCAGGCCCGCCATCGGCGCTCCGTCGCCCGACCTTGAGATCTGCCTCCGTGTTCCGGCGGAGGGGACCCTCGGCACCGGCGAGACTGCGACCCGACAGCCTGACGGCGCGCAGACGCTCGGTCGGGTCCCGTTCTCCCGTTCGTCAGCCGCCGGCGGCCGAGCGGTGTTCCGCCGGCGGCAGCACGGACTTCCAGTTTTGTCCGGAGTCATCGGTGTGAAGCACGTTGCCGCGTTCCCCCACGATGTAGCCGCTCTTGCCACCCGGTGCGAACCAGATGTCGCGCATGAAGGTGAAGATGTTCGGGAATCCCTTCTTCGGCGCGATCCACGTTTCGCCCCGATCGCTCGACACCCGGACGAAGCCCTTCTCGCCGACCGCGATGACCTTTCCGTTCACCGGGAAGAGCGAGAAGATCGCCTGCTTCCGGCCGGTGTCCCGGTACACCCAATTATGTCCTCCGTCGTGGGACACGAGCACGACGCCGCCGAGACCCGCGATGTAACCCTCGTTCGGGTCGGCGAAGCGCACCGAGAACAGGTACGGGTTCTGCGCGATCGTGACGGCGATGCCCGGCTCGTCGGCTTTGCGGCCCGCGAGATAGCGGCGCAGGAACTCGGGGTCGCTGTCCAGGAAGTCCTCATAATCCCACGGCGGCGAGCCGCGCTTGCGGATCCGGTCGGAAAGCAGACCCGCTTCCTCGAGCACGGCCGATATGGCTTGCTGGCGCGCCTCGAGGATCTCGAAGAGCGGGGTGGGATCGTCCTCTTTGCCAAATGCCGCAAGCTCCGCGGCGCTCGCCACCGGTTCGATCGCGACGTTCAGGTGCGGCAGATCGATGATCTTCTTGGCGAACTCTCGCAGCGACTCGGCGTGCTCCTTGGTGATCTCGATCTCGTTGTAGCCGAGGCGAATCGGCGGCACCGAGATGTCCTGCTGGATCGCCGCGCGTTCCCAGGTCTGCCCCGCGTTGTCGCTGTGGAAGATGTAGCCGAACTCGCCGATGATCCAGCAGTTCTTGCCATTGGGGAGGCAGTAGATGTCGGTGAGGCCGACGTCCTCATAGACCTTCTCGCCGTTGCGGACCTTGTCCTGCTCGGGCGGCGAGAGCCAGACGAACTGCGGGTGCAACTGGTCGATGGTGAGCGAACGATCCTGCCAGCTCTTGCCCCCGTCGTCGCTGAAGAGCCGACCGCCCCACTCGCCAACGGCCCACGCCGTATTCGCGTCGAGCGCCTGAACGGCGAACAAGTGGGTGTCCTCCGCCACCTTGTTGTTGGGCTGCCGCGTCCAGGTGAGTCCGCCGTCTTCCGTCCGCAGAATCATGCCCGACTGGCCGACCGCCCAGCCTCGCTTGGCATCCGCCATCGACACGCCGTACAGGATCTGGCGCGTCCCCGTTTCGCCCTTCTTCCAGGTATTGCCCGCGTCGTCGCTGACATAGACCGCACCCCAGTAGCCGACCGCGACGACCTTCTCGGGCGTGGGAGCGGAGACCGCGAAGAGATCATCGTAGATCGTGATTTCCCCCGTCGGTAGATCGGGCGTGAAGTTGATCTCGTGGCATCCGACTGCAACGAAGGCGGATGCCGAAAGACCCGCGAGTGCCAGCGCGGACCGGATCGCGCATCGACTCGCTCGGGGGGACGACTTCATGGACTACCTCCGGCCCGGCGAGGGCCCCGCTCGAAAGCTCGCAACCTGCAACTGCGCAGCTCTACATTTCGCCATCGGACACAGTGCCGTCGGGCATGGCGCCATTGGACATAGCGCAATCGGACGCAGCCCGACCTCCGGAGCCGACGGTCCGGGGATTCCCTCTCTAAACTAGGCAGCGATGCGTTGTCAAGAACGCGACCTCGTTGGCGCCCATCGCGCGGCCGTTCGCCGCCGCGACGAGGCGTCGGTTCCGACCCCTTGAAGGACGTGGCGCCCCTGGACTCCGACGTGCAGGTCACCGGATCCGGACCCCGGGAATCGACGCTGCCGGCGCGCGCGCAGAGCGGCAGAGTGCGCGTTCCGCCGCGATTCTGGCTGCGGGCCATCGGCTTGCCCCAGGCGCTGCGGCTGTCCGTCTGTTTCGCCGCGATTGCGCTTCGAGAAGCGCTGGGCCGCCCGTTCGACGCCTTCGCCGGGAGCGAGGGGAAAGCGCAGCGACGCGTGGGGCGGCGCAGCGCCGCGGCGCAGCGCGTCGCGCGCACGCTCGGGGATCTCAAGGGACCCTTCGCGAAGGCGGGCCAGTTCGCTTCGCTCCGCTACGACGTGCTCGCGCCCGAAGTGCGCGCGGCCTTTGCGACGCTGCAGGACCGCGTCGCACCGCGACCGCTCGCCGAGATCACGGCGGTCGTGGAGGCGGAGCTGGGCGTCCCGCTCGCCGCGCGTTTCGCGGAGTTCGAGGCCACGCCGCTCGGCACCGCGTCGGTCGCACAGGTGCACCGCGCGCGGCTCCTCGGCGGCGAAGCGGTCGCGGTGAAGGTGCAGTTCCCCTGGCTCGCGTACTCGCTGCGCGCCGACCTCGCGCTCGCGCGTCTGCTGCTGCGCGCGCTCGGTGGACGCAAGGCGTCGCCGACCCGCGCACGGCTCTTCGATGAGTTCGCCGCGAGTCTCGCCGAGGAACTCGACTTCGAACGCGAGGCGCGCGTCGCCGGCGAGATCGCCGCGAACCTGGCCGGCGACCCGCAGGTGGTGGTGCCGACCATCCACCCCGAGCTGTCGACGCGCCGCGTGCTGGTGATGAGTTATCTGCCGGCGATCCCGTTTGCGGATCGCGCGACGCTCGCGCAGCGCGGCGTGCCGGTGCGCGATGTGCTCGCCACGCTCGCGCGCGCCTATGCCAAGCAGGTCTTCGTCGACGGCCTCTTCCACGCCGATCCCCACCCCGGCAACCTGTTCGTGATCGACGAACCCGACGCCAGCGCGAGCCCGCGCGTGCTCTTCATCGACTTCGGACTCTCGAAACACCTCGACCCGACGCTGCGCCGCGAGCTGCGCCTCGGCATCCACGCGCTGCTGCGTCGCGACGTCGAGGGCTTCGTCGACGGCATGCAGCGCATGGGCATGATCGCGCCGGGAGCCCGCGACGGTGTGCGCGACGCGGTCGCCGCGATGTTCGAGCGGATCCGCGGCGAAGGACAGCTGCTGGGGTTCGGCGGCGCGCAGGTTCTGGCGCTGAAGGACCAGGCCAAGCGCCTGCTCGAAGAAACGCCCGGCCTCCAGTTGCCGAACCAGTTGCTGCTCTACGCGAAGACGATGTCCTACCTGTTCGCGCTCGGCGATCAGCTGGCTGCGGGCGTCGACATCATGCGCATCAGCGCCCCCTACCTGCTGCGCTTCCTCGCCGAACGCGAGTAGGAGTCTTGGGGCAGGCTCCCAGCTACTTCGCGCGCGGAACCAGACGCCCGCCGACGATGCGGATGAAGCCGGTCGCGTCGGACTGGCGGTACTCGGTCGCGGAGTCCTCGAACGTCACGGTCGACTCGGAATAGAGCGACACCGGCGAGCGGCGGCCGGTCACGGTCGCGCTGCCCTTGTAGAGCTTCACGCGCGCCTCGCCCGTGACGTTCTCCTGCGACTGGTCGATGGCCGCGCGCAGGAAGCGCATCTCGGGCGCGAACCAGAAGCCGTTGTAGATCAGCTCGGCGAAGCGCGGCGAGAGGCGATCGCGTTCGTGCATCACCTCGCGGTCGAGCGTGAGCGACTCGACGGC
The DNA here is from genome assembly GCA_018262315.1 of Deltaproteobacteria bacterium. Taxonomy (GTDB): domain Bacteria; phylum Myxococcota_A; class UBA9160; order UBA9160; family PR03; genus PR03. The sequence continues at coordinate 10,397 of JAGSPS010000040.1, forward strand.
GCGGTGGGCAACGTGGAGCACGGTGCCACCCGGAGTCTCGTAGACGCCGCGCGATTTCATCCCGACGAAGCGGTTCTCGACGAGATCCACCCGACCGACGCCGTGCGCGCCCGCGATCTTGTTCAGGCGGTCGAGCAACGCGAAGGGCCCGAGCCGCTCGCCGTCGACCGAGATCGGGATGCCCTTCTCGAAGCCGATCAGCACCTCGACGGGCTGGTTCGGGGCATCCTGCGGCGACCGCGTCCAGATGAACATGTCGTCCGTCGGTGCGCGCCAGGGATCCTCGAGGATTCCGCCCTCGTAGGAGATGTGCATCGCGTTGCGGTCCATCGAGTACGGCTTGGCCTTGGTCGCGGTGATCGGGATGCCGTGCTTCTCGGCGTAGCCGATGCAGTCGGTGCGCGAGCGCAGCTCCCATTCTCGCCAGGGTGCGATCACGCCGAGTTCCGGTGCGAGCGCGCGGTAGGTCAGCTCGAAGCGGACCTGGTCGTTGCCCTTGCCGGTGGCGCCGTGCGCGACCGCGTCGCAACCCGTCGCGCGCGCCACGTCGATCTGGTGTTTCGCGATCAGCGGACGCGCGAGCGACGTGCCGAGGAGATACGAGCCCTCATAGACGGCGCAGCCCTGGATCGCGGGGAACACGTAGTCGCGTACGAACTCTTCGCGCGCGTCCACCACCACACAGTCGGCGGCGCCCGTCGCCTTGGCCTTGTCGGGCAGCCCCGACAGTTCCTCTTCCTGCCCGATGTCCGCGCAGTACGCGACCACTTCGCAGTCGTAGTGCTCGATCAGCCACTTGAGGATCACCGACGTGTCGAGACCGCCGCTGTAGGCGAGGCAAACGCGGCGCACCGGGGAGTGGGTAGCCATGGGCAGTCCTCCGGTGGCCCAGTCTAACCGAGCACCCCCGCCCCGCCGCGTGTTGAGTTGGCGACGTGAGTTGGGGACGTTCCTGAAGTCGACCAAGTCAACGAACCAGGAACGTCCCCAAGTCAACACGTCCCCAAAGCAACGGCTAGTCCTTGAACTGGATCTCGTAGAGTTCGTTGTCGTCGATGATCTTCTGGATCTCGTCGTCCGAGAGCGTGCCGGTGGCGTTCACCGTGATCGACTGCTCGCGGCCGGTCGCGAGATCGCGCGCTGAGACGGCCACGATGCCGTTGGTGTCGATGTCGAACGACACCTCGACCTCCGGCTCGCCCTTGCGCGCCTCGCGGACGCCCGAGAGGATGAACTCGCCGAGCAGGTCGTTCTCCTCTGCGACGTCGCTCTCGCCCTGGAGCACGCGGATCTTCACCGCCGTCTGGTTGTCGCGCGTCGTGGTGAAGACGTGCGCGCGGCGCACCGGCAGCGTCGTGTTGCGCTCGATCAACTTGGCGAAGTGACCGCCGTAGGTCGCGATGCCGAGCGAGAGCGGCGTCACGTCGAGCAGCAGCAGCTTCTGCTCGTCCGAGAGCAGTGCCTCCGCCTGGATCGCGGCGCCGATCGCCACGACCTCGTCCGGGTTCACGCCCTTGTGCGGGCGCTTGCCGAAGAACTCCGCCACCCGCTCCTGCACGAGCGGCATGCGCGTCTGTCCGCCGACCAGGATCACCTGATCGACCTGCGGCGGGGTCAGCCCCGCGTCGCTCAGGCACCGCTTCACGGTCTCCATCGTGCGATCGACGATGTCGCCCACCAGCTGTTCGAGCTTCTCGCGCGCCAGCACCACCGACAGGTGGCGCGGCCCGTTCGCGTCAGACGCGATGAAGGGAAGGTTCACCTCGGTCTGCAAGCTCTGCGAGAGATCGCACTTCGCCTTCTCCGCGGCGTCCTTGAGCCGCTGGAGCGCCATCGGCTCGGAGCGCAGGTCGATGCCCTCCGCCGCTTCGAAGTGTTCGAGCAGCTGGTTCACGACGCGGCGGTCGAAGTCCTCGCCACCGAGGAACGTGTCGCCGGCGGTCGCGAGCACTTCGAGCACACCGTCGCTCATCTCGAGGATCGACACGTCGAAGGTGCCGCCTCCGAGGTCGTAGATCAGCACTGTCTCGTCGCTGGGCTTGCGGCCGAAACCGTATGCGAGCGCCGCGGCGGTGGGCTCGTTGATGATGCGCAGCACTTCGAGCCCGGCGATCTTGCCGGCGTCCTTGGTGCACTGGCGCTGGGCGTCGTTGAAGTGGGCGGGCACCGTGATCACGGCTTCGCGCACCGGCTCGCCGAGGTGTTCCTGGGCGACTCGCTTCATCTCGCGCAGGATGATGCCCGCGATCTCGGGGCAGGTGAAGACCTTCTCGCCGAGTTTGATGCGGGGATCCTGGTTCGGACCCTCGATGATCTCGTAGGGCGCGAGTTCGCGTGCATGGCCGACTTCTTCCGAGTCGAAGCGGCGGCCGATCAGGCGCTTGCTGGCGTAAACGGTGTTGCGCGCGTTGGTGATCGCCTGACGCTTTGCGAGGTGGCCGACGAGCCGCTTGCCGTCGTCCGCGAGTGCGAACATCGACGGCGTCGTCTTGTAACCGCCCGTGTTCGAGATCACGACCGGTTGGCCGTTGTCCACCACCGCGACGCACGAATTCGTGGTCCCGAGGTCGATGCCGATCACACGACTCATCGCTTCCCCCCCAGCCAGCGCAACGCCCGGCTACCGAGCGCGCGCAGTTCGGCGCGCGCCTCTTCGTCCTTTGGATCGATCGCGACGGCAGCCTCGAGCTCACGACGCGCGTTCGCCTCGAGTCCCGCCGCCTTGTAGATCTGCCCCAGCACGCGATGGTGACTCGCGTTCGCCCCGTCGAGCTCGACGGCTGCCATCGCCCACTCCTTCGCCTGGTGCAGATCGCCGCCGGTCGCCCACGCGAGCCGGGCGCTGCGATGCAACAGATCCGCGTCGTGCGGGCGGTACTCGAGCGCATCACCGAAGGCGCGCAGCGCGGTCGGGAAGTCGCGCAGCTCGAGGGCGCTCTCGCCCTCGCGCAAGAGCTGCGTCGCGCGCTCCTCGTGCGCTTTGCGCTGCACCTCGCCGAAGCGCTCCTTGTAGATTTCGTTCCACGGATCGAAAGCGATCGCGAGGCGCACACCACCCGCTGCTTCCAGCCAGCGACTTTCGGCGAACGACGCCATGGCGGCCTCGAAGAGGCGTTTGGCGCGCGCACGGCGATCGCGC
>JAGSPS010000041.1 GCA_018262315.1 Deltaproteobacteria bacterium
CTACAAGCGGCGCACGAAGATCACCTCCTTCCAGGAAATCGACAAGAAGGCCGTCGCGCGACCGACGTTGCGCGTCGCCTACGACGCCGAGAGCGGCTTCTTCGGCACCACGGTGAAGGGCGATGCGTTCGTCCAGAACGTCAGCGAGTACGACGTGATCCTGTGCATCGCCGACGACGGCAGCTACTGCATCCTGCCGCCACCCGAGAAACAGCTCTTCACCGGCAAGCTGCGGCACTGCGAAGTCTTCGACCCCGAGAAAGGGGCGTCCTTCACCGTCGTCTACCGCGACAAGCAGCGCTTCGCGTTCGGCAAGCGCGTCCACATCCAGGGCTTCATCCGCGGCAAGGAATACCAGCTGATCAAGGACAAGGCGGGCAAGCTCGACCTGCTGCTGCCGGGCGACGCCGCCGGAACGCTGCACCTGAAGTTCGCCGCGATGAAGCGACAGCGCGTCCACGAGGCGAGCTTCGATCTGGCCGACCTCGAAATCACCGGCACCGCGGCGCGTGGCGCGCGACTCGCGCCGAAGCCCGTCGCGCAGGTGAAGCTGGTCGCAAAGCCCGCGCCCCCGCCGAAGCGCGGTAGCGCGGTCCGGGGCGAGCAGACCAAGCTCTTCTGAATTCCAGCGCGCATTAGAAGATTGGCGTGAGGATCACGAGCCCGTCGCCGAACGCATGCCGGCGTGTCGGGATCCATTCGAACCAGGCGAGCGTCCACGGCAGCTCTCGATTCCGGTCCGCGAGCAATTGGTCGAGCGCAGCCGCGAGCCGCTCGAGGGCGCGGCGGTCCTGGCGCGGCCACACCGACGACGCCGGGACGTGCGCGCCGTAGATCGCCAGATCGGGGCGCGACGCGCTGAACGCGAGCAGGCGGCGCGCCGTCTCGCGATAGGCGGCGAGATCGCTGCCCGGCACGAATGCGAAGAGATCGCCGGGATACAGATAGTCGCCGCTGAAGAGCCGACCGCTTTCGGCGTCGTAGAGCGCCAGCGATTCGGCCGTGTGACCCGGCACCGACAGCACGCGCAACACACGCCCACCGAGATCGACGTCCGCGTCCGGCGTCCACCACTCGGTGATGCGGAAGGTCGGCCGTCCGGTCGCGCCGTGCTGGAGCAGGGTCGGCGTGAAGCGATCGTCGCTCGCGACCCGCGAACGGATCGAGGGATGATCGAGCGACGCCACGGAAGCGAAGTTCGCCTGCCCGCCGACGTGGTCGAAGTGCAGATGCGAGAACGCCGCGGTCACCGGGCGATCGGTGAGCGACGCCACGACCGGCCGGATGTCGCGCACGCCGGGTCCCGTGTCGAAGAGTACGGCGCGCGTGTCGCCGGCGATCAGGTAGTTGACGTTGTGCTGATCGTAGCGGGGCTCGGCAATCGCGAAGCTGCGCTCGTCCAGTTTCGTGACGGCGTACCAATCGTCGAACCAGGCGGCGCCGGGCGCGAGCGGCGGCAGCGCGGCCGGCGGCTCCTCGCCACCGCAAGCCAGTACCAGAATCGTGAGCATCACCGAAGCAATCGCCTTCATACGTTCGCGCAGGATGCCATACTGCGCCGATGAGCTACGTCGCGCGCACGTGGGGCACCGATGCCGAAGAGCGCGCCCTCGCCTTCCCCGGTGATCGCAGCGAAGACACGGAGTGGACTTCGCTCTTTCGTGGTGTCTCTATCGCGGCACCGGCGGCGCTCGCGTTCCGCTGGCTCTGCCAACTGCGCGCCGCTCCCTACAGCTACGACTGGCTCGACAACCGCGGTCGCGCGAGTCCACGCACGCTCACGCCGGGACTCGAGCAGCTCGCGATCGGCCAGAAGGTGATGGAGATCTTCCGGCTCGAATCCTTCGAAGAGCCGGTGCACCTGACACTCGTGACGCCCGCGGGCGGCCGCGGCGAGCGACTCTTCGGGCGACTTCGCTGCACCTATTGGGTACGACCGGCGAGCGAAGATCACGTGCGACTGCTCGTAAAGCTCCGACTCGCACCCACGCAAGGATCCGTGTCGCGCTTCGCCAAGGCCGCCCTCGCATGGGGCGATCTCGTGATGATGCGAAAACAGCTGCTGAACCTGAAGTCGCTCGCGGAAGCGTGAGGAGAAGGGGGACGGTCCTCGAAGGGGACGGGCCAAGGACTGGAGGGACAGGCCTCGTGGAGGTGTGTCCCCTTCCTCCACAGCCAGTCCTCGATGAGGACCGTCCCCTTTCTCCTCGGCGAGGTTCATGTTCTTGACCTGCTAATGCAGGGCGTCCGGCTGGCGCAGCTCGAAGGTCATGATCTCGGCCTGGAAGCGCGTGCCGCCGGCGGCGCGCATCTCGTAGCGACCGCGCATGCTGCCCCACGGCGTCGCGAGCGGGCAGCCCGATGTGTACTGGAATGCCTCGCCCGGCTGGAGCACGGGTTGCTCGCCGACGACGCCCGGACCCCGCACTTCCTCGACCTTGCCGGTGGCGTCCGTGATGATCCAGTGCCGCGACAGGAGCTGCACGGTTTCGTCGCCCACGTTGCTGATGCGGATCGTATAGAGAAAGAACCACTGGCCGAGCTGCGGCGCCGAGTGCTCGGCCGCGTAGCTCGCATCGACCTCGATGCACACGCCGTTGGTGGTGGTTTCGGACGTCGACACGGAGCCCCCACGCTCGTTGCGCGCGAATCTACTCGCCGCCCCGACGCGCGTCGAGCGGCGAGACTCCATCAGTTTTGTATGCTGCGATCCTTCTCGAAGCCCGCATCTCGGAGGATTCCATGGCACGCGAAGCCGTCATCGTCGAAAGCATCCGAACAGGACTCACCAAGGCCAACCGCGGTTCGTTCAACATCACCGAACCCGTCGAGTACCTGGCGCATTGCCTGCGCTCCGTCGTCGAGCGCGTGCCCAACCTGGATCCCGCCGAGATCGAAGACGTGATCACCGGCGTCGGCATGCCCGAGGGCTGCCAAGGCATGAACATGTCGCGCATCGCGGCGATGGCGGCGGGCTTTCCGAAAGAGGTCGCGGCGACCAGCGTGAACCGCTTCTGCTCATCGGGCTCCCAGGCCATCATGATGGCCGCCCACGAGATCCTGCACGAAGGCGCCGAAGTCGCGATCGGCGCGGGCGTCGAAACCATCACGATGATGCAGGACGGCACGCAGAACACCACGCGCATGGTCAACAAGACCGCGCAGGCGCGCTTCCCCGGGCTCTACTTCCCGATGGGCGTGACCGCCGAAGTGGTGGCCGAGCGCTACAAGGTCTCGCGCGAGGATCAGGATCGCTACGCGCTCCAGAGTCAGCAGCGCTACGCCGCCGCGTTCCAGAAGCGTTGGATCTCGGAGGAAATCGCGCCGATGAAGACGCGCCGCAAGGTGCAGCCGAAGGACGCCGCGGCGTACGAAGAGGATTGCGTCGTCGACCGCGACGAGTGCAACCGCGCCGACACCACGCTCGAAGGCCTCGCGAAGCTGAAGCCGGTGTTCAAGCCCGCCGACCAGGGCGGCACAGTCACGGCCGGCAACGCGTCGCAGCTCTCCGACGGCGCGTCGGCCACGCTGCTGATGAGTTCGGAGCGCGCCAAGCAGCTCGGGGTACGCCCGCTCGGGATCTATCGCGGCGCCGCGGTCGCGGGCTGCGGCCCCGAGGAAATGGGCGTCGGGCCGATCTACGCGGTGCCGAAGCTGCTGAAGCGCCACGGCCTCACGATGAAGGACATCGACATCATCGAGCTGAACGAGGCCTTCGCGTCGCAGCTGCTGCAGTGCCAGCGCGTGCTCGAGATCCCGAACGAGAAGCTCAACCCGTGCGGCGGCGCGATCTCGATCGGGCATCCGTTCGGCATGACGGGCTCACGCCTCACGGGCCTGCTGCTCCGCCAGCTGCGCCGCAGCGGCGGGCGCTACGGCATCGTCACGATGTGCATCGGTGGCGGTCAGGGCTTCGCTGGGCTCTTCGAAGCCTGCTGAGCGGAGACCGGAAGCGATGAGCGATGCGGTCGTCTACGAATTGCAGGACAGCGTCGCCGTCGTCCGCGTCGACGACGGCAAGGCCAACGCCTTCTCCTTCGCGCTGATCGACGCACTGCACGCAGCGCTCGATCGCGCCGAGAAGGAAGCGAAAGCGGTGGCGTGGATCGGTCGGGCCGAGCGCTTCTCGGGTGGCTTCGATCTAGGCGTGATGCGCAGTGGCGATATCGCGGCGGTCGGCAAGCTGGTCGCCGCCGGCGGGCGCCTCGCGCTGCGCCTCTACGAAGCGCCGCTCCCGATCGTACTCGGCTGCACCGGTCACGCGCTCGCGATGGGAGCGGTCGCCCTGCTCGCCGCCGATCTGCGCGTCGGCGCGCTCGGCGACTTCAAGATCGGGCTCAACGAGGTCGCGATCGGCCTCACGCTGCCGACCTTCGCGATCGAGCTGGCGCACGAGCGACTCTCGCCGCGCCACCTGCAGCGCGCCGCGGTGCTGGCCGAGATCTACGACGGGCCGGGCGCGGTGGAGGCCGGATTCCTCGATCTCCTGGCTCCCGCGGACAAGGTGGAAGGCGTCGCAATCGAAGCCGCTTCGCGCCTCGCCGGGCTGCACCTCGGCGCCCACCACGCCACCAAGCGTCGCGTGCGCAAGTCGGCGATCGCGGTGCTGCGCAAGAGCCTCGACGAAGATCTCTCCGACATCGGCCGGGTCGGCAGCTGAACGGAGCGACGACGGCGGCAGCGCATGACGCGGTCGCAGACCGGGCTCCAGCGGGGCTCCCGCTCTATGCTGGCGCGATGACGATTCCGCAGGGTGCACCCACGAGCTACGCGATCCGGGGCCGCCAGGTCGCAATGCCCGTAGTCGTACGCGATGCCTCGGCCTCCGTGGCCACCTTCCTGGTTTCGTCGCGGGTCGCGCAGCATCTGGTGCCGGATGCCTTCGAGGTGGTGGAGTTGTTGCCGGGACGTGCACCCCTCGCGATCGCGGTGATCGACTATCGCGACAACGACCTCGGTGACTACGACGAGGTGTCGCTCACCTTCTTCGTGCGGCCGAAGGGCGCGCCGCCCATGCTGCCCTGGATCGGCGCGTGGCTCGATCTGCTGCGCGGCAAGCTCGGCACCTACATCTGGAAGCTGCCCGTGAATCAGGAATTCACCTGCGAAGCCGGTCGCAGCATCTGGGGCTTCCCCAAGACCGTCGAATCGATCGAAATCACGCGCGAGAGCGGCAGTGTTCGCTGTCGCCTCGCGATGGACGGCGCGCACGTCCTCACGCTCTCGGTTCCACACGGCGGTTCGCGCGCGCTTCCCGATCAGGACACCGTGACCTACACGCTGATCGAAGGGATCCCGCACCGCACGCACTTCGTGCAGGGCGGCAGCGGCGTCGGCTTCGCGCTCGGCGGTGCGCGGCTGGAACTCGGCACGCATCCGATCGCCGACGCGCTCGGCCGGCTCGGACTCCCCAGGCGCGCACTCTTCTCGATGCACACCGAACACATGCACGGCCGCTTCGAGGCGCCCGAAAAGCTCTGATCGCCGGCTCCACGAAGGGACGGCCGAGTGACGGGGCGTGTGCTGTGCTATTCCGCGCTGCAACTCCGAACTGGAGGTGCGTCCGTGCTCGAGCGCCTGCTGCCGAGGAAGAACGAATTCTTCGCGCTCTTCTCCCGCCATGCGACGCTGTGCGTGGACGGCGCCGGGAAGCTGCGCGAGATGCTGGACGACCTCGGCGGCGCAGAACAGTGCGCGGCCGGCATCCACGTCACCGAGCACGAGGCCGACGGAGTCTGCCAGCAGACAATGGAACTGCTGCACACCTCGTTCATCACCCCGATCGAGCGGGGCGACATCTACAGCATCTCGAGTCGGCTCGACGACATCCTCGACCACATCGAGGCGGCCGCCCAGAATCTCTGGCTCTACGAGGTGAGCGCTCCGCGCCCCGAAGCGCTCGAGATGGCCGGCCATCTCGTCGAGGCGACCCTGGCGATGAAGGCCACCGTCGACGCGCTGGCGAAGCGCCCCACTTCCGAGCACGTGCGCGAGCTATGCCGCGCGGTGAAGCAAGTGGAGAAGCAGAACGATCGCCTGTTGCGGCGCGCGACCGCCCGCCTCTTCAAGGAAGAGCAGGACTCGAAGAACCTGATCAAGTGGAAGGAAATCTTCGAGAACATCGAGAGCGCCATCGACCGCTGTGAGGACGTCGCCAACGTGATCGAGGGCGTGGCGCTCGAGAACGCCTGATGGACACCCTGCTCGTCGCGGTGATCGTGACCGCCCTGCTCTTCGACTTCACCAACGGCTTCCACGACGCAGCGAACGCCGTCGCCACTTCGATCTCCACGCGCGCCGTGCCGCCCAACGTCGCGCTCGGCGCCGCGGCGATCCTGAACGTGGTGGGCGCCGTCATCTCGACCCATGTCGCGGCGACCTTGGCGAAGGGCATCGTCGATCCCGGCGTGGTCACGAACCCGGTGATCTTCGGCGGGCTGGTCGGTGCGATCTCATGGAACCTGCTCACCTGGTGGTGGGCGCTTCCGTCGAGTTCGTCGCACTGCCTGATCGGCGGCATCGCCGGCGCCGTACTCGCCACCTCGGGACCGGACGGCGTGCTCTGGTCCGGCATCCTGCACAAGGTGCTGATCCCGACCCTGCTCGCGCCGCTGGTCGGCTTCACCATCGGGATCGGGTTGATGGTCGGAATCCTGTGGCTCTTCCGACGTGCGAACCCGGGCCGCTTGATGCGCCGTTTCCGGCTCGCGCAGCTGGTGTCCGCTTCGATCATGGCGTTCAGCCACGGCTCGAACGACGCGCAGAAGACGATGGGCGTGATCACGCTGGCGCTCTTTGCAGCCGGCGAACTGCCGGCCCTCGAAGTGCCGCTCTGGGTGAAGTTGGCATCCGCACTCACGATCGGGCTCGGCACCTACACGGGCGGCCGGCGCATCATCCGCACGCTCGGCATGCGGCTCGTGAAACTCACACCGGCGAACGGTTTCGCGGCGGAGACCGCCGCATCGGGCGTCCTGCTCGGGACGGCCTATCTGGGCTTCCCGGTCTCGACGACGCACGTCATCACCACGTCGGTGATGGGCGTCGGCGCGACGCAGCGCCTCGCGGCGGTGAAGTGGGGACTCTCGCTCGACATCTTCGCCGCATGGCTGCTCACGCTTCCGGCAGCGGGGCTGGTCGGCGCGCTCTTCGCAAAGGCCGCGGTCTGGATCTTCGCGTGACGCGAAGCTAGACGCGCTGGCCCGCCCAGAAGCTCTCGATCGCGACCGGATCGAGCGGCGCCGTCCACATCTCCGAGAAGCGACCGTCTTGCACGCGGCCGAGCAGCAGGTAGTCGAGTTCCGCCACGCGGCCGCCGCGGCGCAGCGAGGTGTGGAACACGAAGAGCACGCGCTCGTCGCTCACCAGGACGTCGACGAGCCTGGCGTCGAAGACTTCCGAGGCCTCGCCGACGCGGGCGAGGAAGTCGACCACCGCATCGGGTCCCTCGTGGGTGCCGGCCCAAGGCGTCCCGCGCGCGGTCGCACGCCACACGACGTCTTCGTTCATCGTCGCGCGCAGCGCCGGGGCGTCGCCTTGCGAGATGGCGTCCCAGGCTCGCCGCGCGAGCTGGGCGTTCGGGTGCTCGGTCACCATTGCTTCCAGCATACACTGACCGAGAGTCCGCTTCACTTCCGTCCAGATTCGGCAACGAACGCCCCCACGACGCCGCGACGTCGTGGGCTAATCTCCGCGGCCGTCGTCTTGACGCGAGGAGAACGTGATGGATCTCTCGTACACCCCGGAACAGATCGCGTTTCGCAGCGAAGTGCGCGCGTGGATCGAAGCGGCGATGCCGCTGCACCTGAAGCGCAAGGCGGAAGGACCCGGCCACTACGAGCAAGCCGAAGTCATGGAGTGGCACAAGATCCTGTACGCGAAGGGCTGGATCGCGCCGCATTGGCCGCAGGACGTCGGCGGCACCGGCTGGAACATCGCGCAGCGTCACATCTTCGGCGAAGAGCTCGTGCGCGCCAACGCACCGCAGCTGTCGCCCTTCGGGCTCGGCATGGTGGGACCCCTGCTGATCCAGTACGGCAACGACGCGCAGAAGAAGCGCTTCCTTCCCAAGATCCTCTCCGGCGAAGAAGTCTGGTGTCAGGGCTATTCCGAGCCGAACGCCGGCTCCGATCTCGCGTCGCTGCAGCTGCACGCCGACAAGGACGGCGACGACTACATTCTCAACGGCCAGAAGACGTGGACCACCAACGCACAGTACGCGCACTGGATCTTCGTACTCGCCCGCACCAACGCAGGCGGCAAGAAGCAGGAAGGCATCACCTTCATCCTCGCCGACGTGCGCAACACGCCGGGCATCACCGTCAAGCCGTTCCTGACCACCGGCGGCACCGACGCCTTCTCCGAGACCTGGTTCCAGAACGCGCGCGTCCCGCAGTCCAACCGGGTCGGCCCTGAGAACGGCGGCTGGACGATGGCGAAGGCGCTGCTCGGCCACGAACGCACGCTGATCGGCGGGATCGCCGAGAGCCGCCGCTGGTTGCGCCTGTGCAAGCGCATCGCCGCGGCGACGGCGGTGGGCTCGTCGTCGCTGCTCGAAGACGTCGAGTTCCGGCGCCGCATCGCGCGCCTCGAGATGCGATTGCGCTCGCTCGAGATGGTGCAGTTGCGCACGCTCGCGGCCGCGCAGCTCGGACGCGCACCCGGCCCGGAGTCGTCGATCCTGAAGCTCGTCGGCACCGACGTCGAGCAGGAGATCACCGAATTGTGTATGGACGGAATGGGCCACGACGCGCTCGGCTGGCTCGACTCCCCGCCCGAGGCGCTGCCCGAGGTGGAGCGCGGCGTGGCGTCGCTCTTCAACTACCTGCGCGCGGCGTCCATCTACGGCGGATCGAACGAGATCCAGCGCAACATCATCGCCAAGCAAATCCTGCGGCTGCCGACGGCGTAGCCGAGCTGAGGAGCCCATCATGAACTTCGACCTTTCCGAAGAGCAGCAGATCCTGGTCGACTCCGTCGCCAAGTACGTCAAGAACGACTCGCCCGTCGAACGCTTCCGCAAGCAGCGCGACAGCGAGCGCGGCTACGAACTCGAGGCCTGGAGCCGCATGGGCGAAATGGGCTGGCTCGGCGTCGCGTTCCCCGAAGAGCACGGCGGCTTCGGCGGGAGCTTCGCGGATCTCGCGCTGATCCTGGAGCAGCTCGGCCGCGGCCTGGTTCCGGAACCGATGATCGCGTCGGTGGTGCTCGCCGGCGGCCTGCTCTCGCGACTCGGCAGCGCCGATCAGCGCAAGGCCTTTCTCGACCCGATGATCGAGGGTCGCACCACGCTCGCCTTCGCGTACGGCGAGCGGCAGGGCCGTTATCACCTGCACGAATGTGCGACGCGCGCCGAGCGCCGCGCCGCCGGCTTCGCGATTTCCGGCGAGAAGGTCTGGGTGCTGAACGGCCATGCGGCCGACCACATCGTCGTCGTCGCGCGCACGTCCGGCGCCCAGAGCGACGCGGCCGGTCTCTCGCTCTTCGTCGTGGACGCCAATGCACAGGGCCTGACCCGCACGCGCGTACCGACGATGGACGGCCAGCGCTGCGGCCTGCTGCGCTTCGAGAACGTCACCGTCGGCGCCGATCGGCTGCTCGGCGCCGAAGGCTCCGCGCTCGCGCACATCGAGTGGGCGATCGACCGCGGCGCCGCCGCGGCGTGCGCCGAAGGACAGGGCGCCGTGCAGGAACTCTTCGAACGCACCGTCGCCTACTTGAAGGAGCGCAAGCAGTTCGAGGTGCCGATCGGCTCCTTCCAGGCGCTCCAGCACCGCGCCGCCGACATGTACGCCGAGACGGAACTCTGCCGTTCCTCGATGATCCTGGCGGCGATCGAAGCCGACGACGACGACGAAGAGATGCGCAAGCGCGAGATCTCGACGGCGAAGCTCCAGCTCGGTCGCGGCGGCTGGTATGTGATGGAGAACGCGATCCAGCTCTTCGGCGGCATCGGCGTCACCGACGAGCAGGACGAGGGGCTCTTCTTCAAGCGCCTGCGCGTGCTCCAAGCCCTGTTCGGCGACGCCGATTGGCACGCCGACCGCTTCCAACGCCTGCCGCACTTCGCCACGCAGGACTGAGCCGTCGCACGATCGTGGAGCCACGAGCAAGGCTCGGGTGGATGGAGTTCCTCAGGGCAAGAGAGCGGAAACTCCAGCCGCGAGATCAGGGATGCTGTTCAAGCGAATTCGGCAGGTCTACCTCGACGTCAATGCCACGACGCCAGTTGCCCCGGACGTGCGGCGGCGCGTGGCCGAGGTGCTCGACGAGCACCCGGGCAACCCCTCGTCGGCCTACCGCCTCGGTCGTGAGGCGGCGGCGCTGATCGAGCGAGCACGCGCGGAGGTCGCCGCCGCCATCCATGCCAACCCGCACGAAGTGGTCTTCAACTCGGGCGCCAGTGAGGGCAACAACCACGTGCTGCGGGTGATCACCGCGCGGGCGCCAGCCCCGCGCCGGCGGCTGCTGACGACGGCGGTGGAGCATCCCTCCGTTCGCGCAGTGGCCGAGGAGCTTGCCGGCGAGGGCGTCGTGGTGACGTGGCTGCCCGTGGACCGCTACGGGCGGGTTCGGCCGGATGACCTCGCCGCCCTCCTCGACGACTCCGTCTGCCTGGTCAGCTGCATGTTGGCGAACAACGAGCTCGGCACAATCAACCCCGTGCGCGCGCTGGCCGCGCTGGCGCATCAGCGCGGGATTCCCTTTCACGCCGATTGCGCGCAGGCACTGGGCAAGATTCCGGTCGACGTCCACGAGCTGGGTGTGGACTATGCGACATTTTCCGCCCACAAAGTGTTCGGCCCGAAAGGCGTCGGCGTCCTGTACGCGCGTGACGGCGCCCCGCTTCACCCGTTCATCAGTGGCGGACAGCAAGAGCAGGGTCGTCGAGCCGGGACCGAGAGCACGCACAACATCGCCGGCTGCGGAGCGGCATTTGCGCTTGTTCCGGAGCTGCTCGCCAAGGTGCCGATCGTGACGGCACGGCGCACCGCCCTATTGGCCAGGTTGCGGGCGGCGATGCCGGAGGCGATCGAGAACTCCCCTGCCGAGGGTGTCGTGCCGAACACTTTGAATCTCCGATTCCCGGGCGTGCAGAATGCGGAGCTGCTGGCCTTCCTCGATCTGCACGGCGTGTCCGTTTCTGCCGGCTCGGCCTGCAGCGCGCAGGGCGGCAAGCCCTCGCACGTGCTCACGGCCATCGGTCTGACGGAAGCGGAAGCGCAGGAGAGCCTGCGCTTGAGCTTGTCGGCCGAGACCTCTGACCGTGACATCGAATATGTGGCGGACCTCGTGGGACGCTTCGTCCGCGGGGAGGCCCCGGCGGTTTCGCTGGTCTCGCCGGGGCAGATCGACGCCGCGTTCCTGGACGACGACCGAAACTTCCTACTCGACGTGCGCCTCGGCGTGGAGCGCCGGCTGATGAAGGGCCTGCCCAACTCGCACGAGATTCCGTTTCTCGACTTCAGCCGCTGGTTGGAGCGCTTGCCGCGCGACCGAAACATCGTCGTCGTGTGCAGCACCGGCGTCGATGCCGCCATCGTGGCGTACGCACTCAAGTCGCGCAGTTTTCCGCACGTGGGCCTGCTGGTCGGCGGCCTGCTCGCCTGGCGCGCAGCACATCGTGCGCTGTACCGGGCGCGCGCCGGGGCCAACGTAACGGTGGTTTCCTGAGAGTCACACGAAGGCGCTCAGCACCTCGCGCAAGATCGTCACCATCTCGTCCACCTGCGCGCGTTCGAACACGAACGCCGGCGCGAGCAGCAGCGAGTCGCCGGTCGCCTTCACGTGCAGGCCCCTGTCGAACAGGCGCTTCTGCACTTCGTAGCCGGCGAGGCCGGGCTGTCCGCTCTTCGTGCGCACGTCCACGCCCGCGAGGAGGCCATAGCAGCGCACGTCGGCGACTGTGGCGAGATCGCACAGCGAGAACACGCGCTCCTCGAAATAGGGCGCGAGCGCGCGCACCTTTTCGAAGCTGCGCTCGGCGTCGAAGAGCGCGAGTGTCGCGAGGCCCGCGGCGCACGCGGCCGGGTGCGCGCTGTACGTGTAGCCGTGGAAGAACTCCGGCGCGTGACGCGGGCCCTGCTCGACGATCGCATCGTGGACCGCGCGCTTCACCGCCACCGCGCCCATCGGCTGCGTGCCGTTGGTGAGCGCCTTCGCCATCGTGATGAGATCGGGCGTCACGCCGAACGCCTGCGCCGCGAAGTTGTGCCCCGTGCGTCCCCAGCCCGTGATCACCTCGTCGAACACGAGCAGGATGCCGTGCTCGTCGCACAGCTCGCGCACGCGCTCGAGGTAGCCGCGCGGCGGCGGGAGACAGCCGGTGGATCCGGCGATCGGCTCGAGGAAGACCGCTGCGATGTTCGCGAAGCCGTGCAGTGCGCCGAGCCGCGCGAGGTCGTCGGCGAGTTCGCCGCCCTTCTCGGGCATGCCGCGCGTGAAGCGGTTCTCGGGCAGATGCGTGTGGCGCATGTGCACGACGCCCGGCACACCCGCGCCGAAACTCTCGCGGTTCTTCACGAGCCCCGAGAGCGCGACGCCGCCCATGTTCACGCCGTGATAGGCGCGCTCGCGCGAGACGAACATCGTGCGCTGGCCCTCGCCGCGCACGCGGTGGTACGCGAGCGCGATCTTCATCGCCGTCTCCACGGCCTCGGAGCCGGAGTTCGCGAAGAACACGCGGTCGAGGCCGGGCGGCGTGAACCCGGTGACGCGCGTCGCGAGCTCGAAGGCCTTCGGATGCGCGCGCATGAAGGTGGGTGTGTAATCGAGTGCCAGGAGTTGCTGGTGAACGGCGTCGGCGATCTCGCGGCGGCCGTGACCAAGCGCCACGCAGAAGAGGCCGGACGAGCCGTCGAGCAGCTTGCGACCCTCGGGCGTGAAGTAGTGCACGCCTTCGGCGCGCGCGAAGAGGCGCGGCTCGGCCTTGAAGTCGCGGTTCGGCGTGAACGGGAGCCAGAAATGATCGAGCAAAGGCGCAGTCCCCATGATGGATTCCCCGACGCTTCGCGGCGAGCGCCGCCTACGTCGGAAACAATTGCTTCGGCGGCTTCAGGGCGGAGCATAGGCGGTCTTCGCGGGATCGCGGTCCGTGCCTTGGCGCCATGACGAGTCCCACGAGGGAACGAGTGGCAACCGCTGGAGAAAGAAGGGGTTGGCGGCGCACTCGAAGCGCCGAGCCTGATCGTCGCCGAGTTCGACGCACGCGACCGGATCGTGCCCTTCGACCAGCACGACCTCGAGCGACTCGACGCCGCGCGTGCGCGCTGGGCGGAGCCGCGCCCCCGGTCCGCTGCACATCGCGCTCTCGTACTCACACGGGCGTCTACCGCTGCTCCCCGTGCGCCGGATTGCGGCGCCATGCGATCGCGAGCAGAGCCGTGCAGGCGACGGCACCGAGCCAAGACCCGGCAGGCTCCGGAACGAGCACCGCGAGCGTGTGACTCCTGCCCGTGGCGATCGCGGTCGCCGTGCCCGTCACGCCATCGACCGCGGCGGGCGGCGTCGACTGGTCGAAGGTGTC
>JAGSPS010000437.1 GCA_018262315.1 Deltaproteobacteria bacterium
ACGGTGGCCGACTACGACGGCGACGGCGCGCCCGAGATCGGCGTCGCGGGCGCGAGCCGCTACGCGGTCTTCGAGACCGACGGCACGCTCAAGTGGCAGGCCATCACGCAGGACAGCAGCTCGAACCGGACCGGTTCGTCGGTCTTCGACTTCGAGGGCGACGGCGCCGCCGAAGTCGTCTACCACGACGAGCTCCGGCTCTTCATCTTCCGCGGCACCGACGGCGTGGTGCTCTGGGACACGCCGAGCAGTTCCTGCACCTGGTACGAGTATCCGCTCGTCGCGGACGTGGACGGCGACGATCGCGCCGAGATCGTGACCGTCGCCAACAACAGCTGCGGCTTCGGCACGCAGCGCGGCGTCTACGTCTTCGGCGACTCCCTCGACCAGTGGGTGCCGACGCGGCGCATCTGGAACCAGCACACCTATCACATCACCAACGTCGCGGCGGACGGCACGATCCCGGCGATCGAACAGAACAACTGGGACGTGCCCAACTTCAACAACTTCCGGCTGAACGAGTACGGCGTCTTCGAGGGTCCGCGCTGCGATCTCGACGTCGACCGCGACGTCGACGTCGACGACATCGAGGCGATCTTCGCAGCGCGCGGCACACCGGCGGTGCCGGGCGACGCCCGCGACTACGACGGCGACGGGCTCATCACGGTGAACGACGGACGCGCGTGCGTGCTCCAGTGCACGCAGCCGAAGTGCGCGCCCTAACGCGGAACGTGGAGGACACTGAACCATGCGGAAGTGGAGCATCCTGGCCGTCGCGCTGCTGACCGGCCTCGCCATCGCGCCGCGCCCGGTCGCAGCGATCAGCATCGGCTTCGTTCCCGCCGTGCAGACGGTGGGCCTCGGCGCCAACGTCTCGGTCGACGTCGTGGTCAGCGGCCTCGAAGCAAGCGAGATTGCCGACATCGTCGCGGCCTTCGACCTAGACGTCGCCTACGACCCGCTCGTGGTAGCGGCGACCGGCGTGAACTTCGGGGCCGCACTCGGCGTGCTCGGGCTCGAAGTGCTGACCAACTTCGACCTCGCGACGCCCGGGCTCGTGGACTTCGCTGCGCTGTCGCTGCTCTCGGACGCCGACCTCGCCGCGCTCCAAGGCGACGCGGTCACGCTCGCGACACTCCAGTTCTCCGCGCTCGCACTCGGCACGAGCCCCCTCGCGCTGATCTCCGCAGCGCCGTTCGGGATCGACGTCAAGGGCGCGGCGAACGAAATCCTGTCGTTCGAGAGCGTGGTGGGCGGCGCGATCCACGTCGTCCCGGAGCCGTCCACGGTCCTGCTCCTGACGGTGGGCCTGGTCGGACTCGCCCGTCGTTCGCCCGCTGCGGCCGAGCCGGGAAGGTAGAACGCGGCGGCGTGTCGGGCGTCTCCTGCACGATAGGCGCGACGCGCAGTTCGTGGAAGGTGGAGACCCAGCAAGGCTCACGGTCGCTCTTCCTGCGCCTCGCCTGCGTCGGACGGAGCCGGTAGCGCGAACCCTTCCTCCTCCTCGCCCGAAGGCGCCGGCTGCCCGGCTGCGTCGGGCGCGCCCGCATCGCCAGGCGGCTCCTTCGCGAGGAAGCGGCTGCGGAACGCTTCGAGCGTGATCGGAACGTGCTCGGCCAGCGCGCTCCGAACGCGGTACACGGTTTCGCGTCCCGGCACCTGCACGAAGATCTGGTCGCCCTGCTCGACGCCGAAGAGCAGCTTCGCGAGTTCGGGCGCTTCTCCGCTGCCTTCGGTTGCGGCGCCGAAGACGCGCAGCGTCGTGCGCGGCGGCTCGAGCCCGATCGCCGCGAGTTCCGCGCCGCCCATCTTCTCGGCGGCGATGTCGTCGGCGTCGAGCCGCGTGCGCCGCTGCGTCGAGCGGCGTGGGTCCCTTCACCGTCTGCGGCGCTGGCATCGCGTTGAACCAGGCCTATGGCGACGTCACCGACGTGGTCGACGTAACCTACACCGACGTGAACATTCCCACGCGATCGCTGCTCTGGTGGGATACGAACTTCAACAACCTTTACGGCGTGGCCTACTCCAGTGGGAGCGATGTCGACTCGTGGGCTCGAATCGACCTCGAGCCGGCGAGCGGCCTGCAAGTGAACCTCGAAAGCTTCCGACTCGGTGCCTACAACAACCAGACGCGCGGCACGAACGTCGTGGTCTACGCGATCGGCGACCCCACGCCGCTCTACACCTACTCCGGAGACGTCGGAAACGGCAGCGTCTCTTCGCCTCTCTTCAATCTCGACCTGACGTCGGTCAGCGGGATCCGGATCGAGTGGCGCGACAGCGCGACGAACGTCGGGATCGACCAGACCAACTTCACCGTGACGCCCGCTCCCGAGCCCAGTGCCGCGGCGCTCGCGGCCGCCGCGGCGAGCGCGCTGGGAGCGTTGGTACGCCGGCGAAGCGCGTAGTCCGGGAGCGCGCGCGGAGCGCCCGGCCGCGTTCCCCAGGATCTCCGCCGAGTCGTATCCGCAGAGAACCTGCTCCGCGAGCGCGCGACCCGGGACGAGGCGACGGATGACCTTGCCGGCGCACGCGACCCGCGAGGAAGCGACGCCGATCTCGAAGCTCTCGCGCTTGCGGGAAGGGTCGAGCACGCGCGCGTCTCGGCAGAAGAGGGCGCGCCCGAACGGCGCCCGTTGGCAAGAGCCCGCTTGAACCGCTTCCACGATGCCGTTCGCAGACTCCCGATGACACGGCTCGCATGACGCGGTATTCAGTCCCCCGATGCCTCGACTCAGCTCCAGCATCCTGCGAAGGGAGAGCGGCCCCGCGGCGGAGTCGAGCTCTGCATTCGAGGCGAAACGCGGCGACCGGCCGAAGGCAGGTCGCTCCAACACGAGGTAGGACGCCATGCTCTCTTGCTCTTGGAAGGCGACTTGCACGCAGCTCGCGGTCGTCGCGATGCTGCTGGTGGCAGGATTGCTGTGGACGTCCGAGGCTGCTGCCTACGAGCAGTATTCCGTGAACAACGACGCCACGAACTGCCGTGGCTGTCACGG
>JAGSPS010000240.1 GCA_018262315.1 Deltaproteobacteria bacterium
ATCTCGAAAAACGGGCTCGGCGGGGCAGTAAGCAGAAGTTTGAGCGCGTGCTCCGCAAAGTCCGGAGCGGGCCGCCGGCACACGAAGACCGTCTTTGAGTCGTGGCGCTCCCAGAAGGCCGCACACCCTGTCGTTCCACTGGGGCTTGCGCGATCGGACGCGAGCCTCATGGGTCTTCGCTCACCGCCGGCTCGCTGCGCGCGCCCTCGCCGGAGCACGCGGCGCGTGGGCAAAGAAAAACCCCGGGAGCGGATCTCGGAGATCCCAACGCGGCTACGGCGTCCGCGCTCCCGGGGTCGGTGGCGCTGGGAATGCATCCCAGGCTACACCGAGACTTCTTCAGCAATTCGGTGTGACGACTAGGAAGCCGCCACCTCACTCGCCGTAGCGTTGCGTTTACTCACCGAATCACCTCCTTGTCTCGGCGTGGAGCACACCCAGCGGAGCCCAGGTTCCGCATCGGGTCCCGACGGACTAGGTGGTCGCCGATCCCACCGCCGCGGGCCGCCCCACCAGCCACCGACCCTATGCCGGCTCCAGCGGAACTCGGGGATGAGTGAGATCCCCTCGTCGCTCAATTTATCAGATCGTCCGGCGGCGCGGCTACCTGAGAACTCACTTTCTCGGTTGCTAAGATGGCCTGCCGTGCCCGGACCCCCCGCCGACACCATCGCGACGCTGCTGGTCTCGTGCCCCGATCAGCGGGGCATCGTCGCGGCGCTCGCGCAGCTGCTGTACGGACACGGGGCCAACATCCTCGACGCCGACCAGCACACCGACCCGGTGGCCGGCCAGTTCTTCCAGCGCATCCGCTTCGACCTCTCGCAGCTCCACACCGACCGCACGTCGCTCGAACGCGCGATCGGCGAGGTCGCGACGCGCCTGCAGATGAGCTGGCGCATCGCGTACGGACGCACCCCGAAGCGCATGGCGATCTTCGTCTCGAAGTTCGACCACTGTCTCTACGACCTGCTGCTGCGGCATCGCGCCGGCGAACTCGCCTGCGAGATCCCGCTGATCCTCTCGAATCATCCGGACCTGCAGCGCGTCGCCGACCAGTTCGGCGTGGCCTTCGAGGTCTTCCCGATCACCCGCGACAACAAGCGCGAGCAGGAAGCGCGCGAGGTGCGGCGCATCGAGGAGCTGCAGATCGAGCTGGTGGTGCTCGCTCGCTACATGCAGGTGCTGTCGGGTGAATTCGTGGCGCGGCATGCGGGGCGCATCATCAACATCCACCACTCGTTCCTGCCGGCGTTCATGGGCAGCAAGCCCTACCACCAGGCGCACAGCCGCGGCGTGAAGCTGATCGGTGCGACGGCCCACTACGCCACGAGCGACCTCGACGAAGGCCCGATCATCGACCAGGACGTCGCGCGCTGTTCGCACCGCGACTCGGTCGAAGACCTGGTGCGCAAGGGCCGCGACCTCGAGAAGGTCGTGCTCGCGCGCGCGGTGCGCCTGCACCTCGACGACCGCATTCTCGTCTACGGCAACAAGACGGTCGTGTTCGATTGAGGCTTCGCTTTCGCGCCGGCGCCCGCCACCGCGCCGAGTCACGCGACGCTCTTCACGGGCCAGCAGGTGCAGCGCCACGGCGTGTTGCGCAACGGCGAGTCGCTGCCCGAGACCGCGCCGACGCTCGCCGAGGCGTTCCGCGCGCACGGCTACGCGACGGCGGGCTTCGTGTCGAGCTTCGTGCTCGACCCGCGCTTCGGCTGGGGCCAGGGCTTCGCGCACTTCGACGCCACGCTGCCCAGGAACAGCTCGACGATGGGAAAGCAGAAACCGTACCCCGGCGCCTTCTGGGCCGAGCAGCGCTTCGCCGGCTTCGACCGCCGCGCCACCCTCACCACCGAGGCCGCAATCGGCTGGCTGGCGCAGGCGCCCGAGCCGTTCTTCCTGTTCGTGCATTACTTCGACCCGCACGCGCCCTACGCGCCGCCCACCCAATTTGGCGAGCGCAGCGCCGCGCTGCGCTTCCCGCTCGAGGGCCGCGCGGTCGCGGGACTCGCGCCCGCGCAGCTCGAGCGCCTCGTGCAGCTCTACCATGGCGAGGTGCTCTACGTCGACGACGCACTCGCCGCCCTGCTCGACGCGGTCGCGCGCCGCAGCCACGACGAGGCGCTCGTCGTGGTGACCGGCGACCACGGCGAAGGCCTCGGTCAGCACGGCTGGATGGAACACGCCACCCAGCTCTACGACGAACAGATCCGCGTGCCGCTACTGGTGCGCTGGCCCGGCCGCGTGCCGGGGGGGCGCCGCATCGCGACGCCCGTGGAGCTCGCCGACGTCGCGCCCACGCTGCTCGAACTCGCGGGCGTCGCGTCGCCAGCGCCGCGTGACGGCCGTTCGCTCGCGGCTGCGATCCGCGATGGCGCGGAACTGCCGCCGCGACCGATCTTCGGGATCCGCAGCCTGCTGGACGAGGCCACCGGCTGGGGCCGCGGCGTGAAGCTCTCGGTGCGCACCGATCGCTGGAAGTACATCTTTGCGAGCGAGGCGCAGGCTGAACTCTTCGATCTCGACGCCGATCCCCGCGAACGACACGACCTGCTCGCCGCACAGGCCGCTCGCGCCGCGGAACTGCGCGGCCTGCTCGAGAAGCACATCGCAGAACTGCCGCACGTGCACGACAGCGCGCCGCTCTCCGACACAACGCGTCGCGCGCTCCAGGCACTCGGCTACCTGGAATAGCGAGGAGGCCCAGCGTGGTCGCGCGTCTCATGATCCTGGTGCTCGGCGTCGTCTCGCTGATTGCGGGCGTGTTCCTCAGCTGTCAGATGTGGCGCTACCGCGACCTCGCGGAAGGCATCGCCTGGCTCGAAGACCGCCACTTCGAGCGCGCGACGCTGATCGCCGTCGGTACCGGCGGCGCCGCCGAGAACCTGCGCAGGCTCGGGCCGGCAACGGCGATCGGCGTCGGCACGCGCATCGTGCTCGTCGACGCGGGTCGCGGCGTCGCCGATGCGCTGCGCCACTGCGCGATTCCGATCGCGCAGCCCGACACGCTGCTGCTGACGAGCCTGCTGCCCGAGAACACGCTCGGCCTCGACGACCTGCTGCTCACCGGCTGGAATACGCCGCGCGCGAAACCGCTGCGCCTGCTCGGCCCGCCGGGAACACGCGCGCGCGCCGAGGCGATCGTCGCGGCGTACGCAGCCACCGTCGAGAGCCTCGCACGCGCGCGCGGCGTCGCCACCGACGGCGCGCGGCTCGACGTCGTCGAGATCGGCGACGGCTTCGTCGAGACGCGCGACGGCATGACGCTGCGCGCCGGCGCCGCGGGCGACGTGCCACTGGCCTCGCTCGCGTATCGCTTCGAAGCGAACGGCCGCGCGCTGGTCGTCGCGGGCACCAACCCGGATCCGGACTTGCTCGCGGCGTTTGCGCGCGGCGCCACGCTGCTCGCGGCCGAGGGGTTCTACGCCGAGTCGATCCAGATGGCGGAAAAGGCGGATGCGCCCGACCTCGACCGCCTGAAGCGCGAGGCCGCGCTGCATCTGCCGATGCAGAAGCTGGGCGAAATTGCGACACGCGCGGGCGTCGCGGCGCTGGTGGTGACGCGGCTCCAGCCGGCGCCCCTTTTCGAGGCGCAGTACGAGACGGCGGTCGGCACGACGTTCAAGGGCCGGGCGGTGATCGCGGACGAGTGCGAAGAGATCGCGCCCTGAAGCGTGCGATTCGTTCGGCGGCGCCTCGCGGCGCGGCGGCCGATCAGATCGGGATGCCCGGATCTTCCCGGAAGCCCTGGTGCGGCGTCGGGTCCGGCTCCGCTTCCGGCGCCGCATCGAAGAACGGGCCGACCGGCGGCGCGGGACGGTCTTCCCGGTCGCGCTCGCCGCTGAAGCGGCGGCGCTGTTCCGTGAAGTACGTCACGTACGACTCGTTCGGCGCGAGCGCGAGAGCCTCTTCGATCGTCTCGACGGCGCCGGCGGCGTCGCCGCTCTGGAACTGCACCTCGGCGAGCGTGTCGAGCAGATTCGGGTCCTGGCGACCGGTCTCCGCGACGGCGCGCTGCGCGAGTTCTTGCGCCTCGGCGAGTGCTTTCGGTGTCGGCGTGCGACCCGTCGCGATCAGCCAGGCGGCGTCGTTCAAGATCAGGATCGGTGCGTCGTCGAGCGCGAGCAGACGCTTCGCGTGTGTCTCCCACGCGACGCCGCCCAGCAGCAGTCGCGCGGCGCTTCCGATCGACGCAGCCGCGAGCGCGAACACCAGTGCGACGGCGACCGTCGCGGCCGGCCGCAGCGGGTCGCGGTGCAGGTTCGGACCGGTGACGAGCGCGGCCGCGAGCGCGCCCGCCGCGAAACCACCGAGGTGCGCGGCGCCGGCGATCTCGGGCACGAGCAGCGGCAGCGCCGCGTCGGCGAGCAGCGCAGCGATGAAGGGCCAGCGCGGGATGCGCCACTGGGCCGGCAGGCGTTCCGGCAGGCGGAGCTCGAGCCACAGCAGCGCGCCCGCGAATCCCGCGACGATTCCCGAGGCTCCGACCATCGCGTCGTACCCGACCAGCAGACCGGCGAAGCTCGCGCCGAGTGCGGCGAGTCCCGCGACGAGGGCCGTGCGCATACCGCCGATCGTGCGCTCGAGCAGGCCACCGAGCACCAGCAGACCCAGCACGTTGAAGGCGAGGTGCATCGGCCCGGCGTGCAACAGATTCGCGGTGACGAGTCGCCACGGCTCGCCGCGCGTTGCGAGCACTGCGCTGAAGAAGGCCGCGTGGTGCACGCCCGGCCCGAGCCAGCTTTGCAGACCGAACGCGGCGAGGCAGGCGAACACCAGCACCCGCGTCGCGCGCTGCGCGCCCGGCTGCCGCGCGGTCTCCTCGACCTCTGCCATGCGCGCGAGCTGCAGCGCGCCGGCCGGTTCATTCACGACGCGCTCGATCAGCGCGCGCACCAGCGCCTCGGGCGCATCGGGCGACGCAAAGAACTTGCGCGCGACGAGGAAGAGGCCCGAGCGCGTGCCGATGCGAAGCGTGCGCCGGCCGAGCGCGAGATGAGTCAGGTCGGCGTAGGCGGTGAAGCGCTCGGCTCGCGGGCGACCGGAGCGCGGGTGGCGGAAGCCGGTCGCGTGCAGTGCGATCACGCCGCGCCCGGGACGCAGCGCGAAGACGAGGGGTTCGACGGAAAGCGCGGGGGCGTCCACGACGCCTAGGCTAGCCGAACGCCATCGCTCGGCTGCGCCGCAGGCGAAGGGCGCGGGCTGGCTATGCGCGTCGCGGTACGGCGAGCGAGGGGAAGGTTCGCGTGTAGAGCAGGAAGACCAGCGCGAACGCCCCGAAGAAGCCGGCCGCGATGCCGACCTGCACGACGCCGAGGAACGAGAAGCTCTCCTTCGGCACGAGCGACGGCCAGACCAGGATGTTGCGCTCGAGCCAGAACCCGAACAGCACCACGGCCGCCACCGAGCCGAGAATCGCCGGCGTCTTCTTCGGGCGCTGGCCGAGCAGCACCCAGAAGGGCGTCACCCAGCAGCAGGCCCAGACGAGCAGCGTCACCTTCACGTACGGTTCGCGCAGGCGCTCCCAGAAGAAGGCGAGGTCCCAGGTCCGCGCCAGCTCGAGCACGTTGATGCCCGACTTGTCGACCAGGAACTGGCTGCCGAGACGGGCCTCGAAGAACTGCGTCTCTTCCGGAAGGTTCGCGTACCAGATCACCAGGTACTGCGAGAAGAACAGGTACATCCAGAAGATCGAGAAGGCGAACAGCATCTTCCCGATGTCGTGCATGCGGGCCTTGGTGATCTCGCCCTCGAGGCCCGGGGAGTTGCGGTGCAGCACCATCAGCAGCGCCGTCGCGGCGACTGCGGAGAGGAAGCCGCCCCAGCAGAAGTAGGCGCCGAAGAGGTTCGAGTACCAGGTGGGCGTCAGCGACATCACCTGGTCGAAGGCGATGAAGGTCCAACCCAGCGCGTAGACCAGGCAGATGATCGGGGCGAGCTTGCGGCAACGCGCTGCACCGACCTCGATCTCTTCGGCGTCGCCGCGCCAGCCGGACGTCCAACGCGCGAACATCCCTCCGCGCGCCGACATCCCCGCGAGCGTGGGCCGCACCGAGTTGTAGAGGAACGCCATCGTCAGCAGCGCGAGGACGCCGAGGATCACGAGGTCCATCCAGAACAGCCGCGTCGGATTCAGGTAGACGGCCTTGGCCGGCGGCGGATCGTTGATCCAGTTGGTGTAGATGTACTCGCGACCCAGGAAGTCGACGAGGAAGAGCACGAGGGTGAGCGGCGCCCAGGCGCCGAGGCCCTCGGCGATGCGTCGCACCGGACCGGGCCACTTCGCGCCGATGATCACGAAGGCGCACGCCACCACGACGCCGCCCTGCGCGAGCGCGCCGAAGTACAGGTAGTTCACGTGGAAGGCGCGCCAGGCAGTCGCGGGATCGGAAGCGAGCCCCATCGCGAAGGCCGCCGCGCCGATCAAGATCAGCACGACACACGCCGCGAGCGCCGCGCCAGGAATCGATCGCGGGTTCGCCTGTTCCGCTGCGACGACTGCCGTGCTCACTGCGTGGCTCCCTGCGGCGGCGTCGCGG
>JAGSPS010000042.1 GCA_018262315.1 Deltaproteobacteria bacterium
CTCCACCTACAAACCGTTCGTTGCCGCGATCGCGCTCCAGGAGAAAGTGCGCACGCCCAGCGCCGGGACCTTCTGCCCGGGCAGCTTCACGTTCGGCAGTCGTGCATTCCGCTGTTGGAAGAAGACGGGACACGGAACCGTCGACCTGCACCGTGCAATCGTGCAGTCGTGCGACGTCTACTTCTATCGCGCAGGCCTCGACATCGGCGTCGATCGGATGGCCGAGTACATGAAGAGCTTCGGCTTCGGAGCGTCGACCGGGATCGGGCTCGAGAACGAGCGCGGCGGGATCAACCCGAGCAGTGAATGGAAGCGCCGCCGTTTCAACCAACCGTGGATGGCGGGCGAGACCGTGTCGATCTCGATCGGCCAGGGGTACGTCAGCATGACGCCGCTCCAGCTCGCGGTTGCCTATGGCGCGCTCGCGACCGGCCAGCTCGTGCGACCGCGTCTCGTGCTCGAACGCCTTGCGCCGGGCGGCGCGAGAACCCCTGAGCCAGTGGACGTGGTGCGTCAGGTGCCGATCGAGGCGGAGCACCTGGCGCGCGTGCGGAAGGCGCTTCGCGGTGTCGTAGTCGAAGGCGGTGGCACGGGCCGGCGCGCGCAGGTGCCGGGATTGGACGTCGGCGGCAAGACGGGCACCGCGCAGGTCGTGAAGCTCGAACACACCGACAACATGCGCGGGCGAGCCATTCCGTGGAAGTACCGCGACCACGCCTGGTTCGCTGCGATCGCGCCGGTCGACGCGCCTGAGATCGCGGTGGTGGTGCTGAGCGAGCATGGCGGACACGGCGGCTCCGCAGCCGGGCCGATCGCGCAGCGCGTGCTCGCGAAGTGGTGGGAGAAGAAGCACGCCGCGTCCGCGCCAGCGCTGCAAGCGGCCGTCGTCATCGACTCGGAAGAGCAACGCGCGGCGCACGCGGACGAGGCGGTGCACGAAGAGGCCGCCGCACCGGAAACAGATGGGGAATCCGATGGCGCGGATTGAACGGCGCCTGGCCCAGCACAACGAGTGGTGGTTGCTGGGTCTGATCGGGATTCTGGTCGCACTCGGCATTGCAAACCTGATGTCCGCGACGCATCCCGAATCGGAGTCGTGGCTGACGCCGACGCTGCGCCGCCAGCTCTTCGCGCTGCTGCTCGGCGTGCTCGGCCTGGCCGCCGCAATCGCGATTGATTACCGCCGCCTCTTGCGCTGGGCGCCGTTGCTCTACTTCGGGAGTCTCGGACTGCTCGTCGCGACGCTGGTGGTCGGAACGGTGACGCACGGCAACCAGAGCTGGCTGGTGTTGGGACCGCTGCGGCTGCAGCCCTCCGAGCTGGCGCGGCTCGCGATGATCCTGATGCTGGCGCGCTACTTCCATCGCAATCCACCCACCGAGGTGCAACGCCTGCGCGACCTGCTTCGGCCCGGCCTCACCGTCGGCGCGACGGTGGCGCTCATCGTGCTGGGCCGCGACATGGGCGTGGCGCTGCTCACGCTCGCGGTCGCCGGCACCTATCTGATCTTCGTTCGCATCCCGATCCGCTCGTGGGCGGCAGTGGCGGGAACGGCGCTCGCGGTGCTCGCGATCGTCTGGTTCTTCGTGCTCGCGGACTACCAGAAGAGCCGCATCCGCGACGTCGCGGACCCCGGTCGCGATCCGCTCGCTTCGGGGTACCAGGCGAACCAGTCGCGCATCGCGATCGGCTCCGGCGGCGTCTTCGGCAAGGGCTACATGCAGGGCACGCAGACCCAGCTCCGCTTCCTGCCCACCCAGCACACCGACTTCATCTTCTCGGTGCTGGCGGAGGAATGGGGCCTGGTCGGCGCGGCGACCGTGCTGGTGCTCTATTTCTCGCTGCTGATCTGGGGTCTCGTGATCGCGCGTGGGTCGAAGGATCTGTTCGGCGCGCTGCTCGCTGTGGGAGTCGTCGGGATGCTGTTCTGGCCAGCCGTGGTGAACATCCTGATGGTGATCGGGCTCGCTCCGGTGATCGGCGTGCCACTGCCACTCTTCTCGTACGGGGGCTCGTCGCTGCTCGCATCGCTGATCGCGTTGGGTCTGCTCCTCAACGTGTCGTTGCGGCGCTACCTCTTCTAGCGAATGCGGAGCGCCCCATGTCTGCCAGCACCCGCAAGCGTACGGCTCCCCGCATCGGCGCCTTCTTCGACATGGACAAGACGCTGATTTCGGAGAATTCCGGCTCGCTGTACATGAAGTACCGCTACGAGCGCGGCGAAGTCGACGGCTGGGATCTCGCCAGGGGTCTCTTCGACTACCTGCGCTACAAGGCCGGCATCCTCGACATCCGCGCCTTCACGCAGCACGCGATGCTCGAGTTCCGCGGCCAGAGCGAACGCAAACTGCTGCGCGAAGCGCGCGACTTCGTCGAGCGGATGGTCGTGCCCACCGTCTACCCCGAAGCGATCGAAGCGCTGCGCTGGCACCAGAAACACGGGCACATCGTGGCGATCGTATCGGGCGCGACCAAGTTCGTGGTGCGTCCGGTCGCCGAGGCGCTCAGCATCAAGCACTACCTCTACACGCGTCTCGAAGTCGAACACGGCCGCTTCACGGGTCGCGTCATCGACCCGCTCTGCTTCGAGGAGGGCAAGATCTACTGGCTGCAGCAATTCATCGACGAGCGCGGCATCGATCTCGCGAAGAGCTGGTTCTACACCGACTCCGTGACCGACCTGCCGTTGCTGGACCTCGTCGGCCACCCCGTCGCCGTGAACCCCGACCCGTTCCTGTTCCGCGCCGCCAGGCGTCGTCATTGGCCGGTGAAGTTCTACGAGCCGCCGCCGCGAACGGCGCGCGCGTAGCGGAAGCGCCCGGGGTTCAGGCGGTCAGATTCTTCGCCATCGCCTCGAACGCGGACTTGGGTCGCGCGCCGGTGATCTGCTCGACGACCGTCCCGCCCTTGAAGGCGAGGATGGTCGGGATCGCGCGCACGCCGTAGCGCGCCGGTGTGGCCGGGTTCTCGTCGACGTTCATCTTGACGACCTTCACCTGACCGCCGTAGCTCGCGGCGAGGTCCGCGATGATCGGCGCGATCGCTCGGCACGGCGCGCACCACTCGGCCCAGAAGTCCACGATCGCCGGCGTGTCCGAGTTCAAGATCTCGGCGTCGAAGTTCTGGTCCGTCACTTCCGCGACTGCTGCCATGAATCCATTCTCCTCGCAGGTTCGGGCCCAAGAGGTTTAGCGCCTCGTTCGCTCGAGAGCCCCACCCGGTCGATGTCCGAAGGCGCGCGGTCCTCCACGGGTGCCGCCCACGCTTCGACGCCGCCGCGCACGACCGAGACACGGGGCGCGCCGAGCCTGAGCAAGCGCGCTGCGAACCGGCGTGCAGCGGCTTCGTCGCGGGCGATCACCACGATCGGGCGCGCCTCGTGCAGCCACGCCTCGGGAACCGCCTCTTCGGGGCGAACGATCGCGGCGTGTTCCACGCGCGGCTCGCGCGACGCCGCGTCGCGGACCTGCACGAGCCGCGCCTCCTCGTCGGCGAGCGAGCGCGTCGCCGCCGGGACGTCGATCTCCGCAAAACTGCGAGCGCCGCCGACGGCGGGACCACCGGGCCCGCAAGCGCAGAGGCACGCGACGAGAACAGCAGACGACGCCGCACGGGCCGACACGGCGCGGCAGCATAGCAGCGGCGAACCCCGTCCGCGTTGACGCTCAGCAGCCTCGCCGGTATCTTGCGCCACTCGCATCCCCTTGGATTTTCGACGCTTTCGGGCATCGCGGTCGACTGGCCCCGAACTCTCATCGGCTCCCGTGCGCAGCGCGTGCACGCTGGATCCGCGCCCGGCCCGATCCTGCCGATCTGGGTCGTGACTTGGAGGACCGATTCCGGAAACGCCCCGCGACCCCGCCGCCCGCGTCCGTGAGATCCTGGAAGAGAGCGCGCGGGTGAAGCGCGCGCTGGCGGCCGCTTCGGCCGACGCGATCGCGCGCGGCGCCGCGATGCTCGCCGAGTGCTTCCGCAGCGGTGGCAAGGCGCTGCTCTTCGGCAATGGCGGCTCCGCGGCCGATTGCCAACACATGGCCGCCGAGTGGTGCGGCCGGCTGTCGCGCGAACGCATCGCGCTGCCGGCGATCGCCCTCACCGCCAATAGCTCCGATCTCACGGCGCTCGCCAACGACTACGGCTTCGAGCGCGTCTTCGCGCGGCTCGTCGAAGCGCACGGTCGCCCGGGCGACGTCGCGATCGCGATCTCCACGTCCGGCAACTCGCCGAACGTGCTGGCAGCCGTCGACGAAGCGCGGGCGCGCGGGCTGCGCACGATCGCATGGACCGGTCGCGGCGGCGGCAAGCTCGCGAGCCGCGTCGAGCTGGCGCTGGTCGTGCCCTCGGACGACACGCAACGCATCCAGGAATCGCACATCGCGATCGGCCACGCCCTGGCCGAGTTGGTGGACGACGCGCTGTTCCCGAAACCGTGAGCGAGAGGACGTGACGAAGACACCGCCGCGCATCGATCGAAGCCGCGTGCGCACGATCCCGGCGCGGCGCCGCCCGAGCAAGGTGCAGCTTCGATCCGAAGCCCGCCCGCACCAGCCGGGCGCCAGGTTCACCGCGTTCCTCGACGGGTTGCCCGCTCTCCTCGGCGCCCGTGACCTGCGCGACGCGATCGCCGCGGCCGCGCGCGCCCGCACCCGCCGCACCCCGATCCTGTGGGGCTTCGGCGCCCACGTGATCAAGGTCGGCCTCGCGCCGATCGTCGTCGATCTGCTCCAACGCGGTTTCGTGTCGGGAATCCTGCTGAACGGCGCCGGCTGCGTGCACGACCTCGAACTCGCGATGATGGGCGCCACCAGCGAAGACGTCGGCCCCGCACTCGACGACGGCAGCTTCGGCATGGCGCGCGAAACCGCCGAACGCCTGAACGCTGCCATCGGCAAGGGCGCCGCCGACGGGATCGGCATGGGCGCCGCGATCGGGCGCGAGATCCTGGAGGGGCGCTATCCGCACAAGGAGCGCTCGATCCTCGCCACGGCCGCGCGGCAGGGCGTCCCGGTCACCGTGCACGTCGCAATCGGCACGGACATCCACCACATGCACCCGAGCGCCGACGGCGCCGCGCTCGGCGCCACCAGCTACCGCGACTTCGAGACGCTCGCGGGTCTCGTCGCGACGCTCGAAGGCGGCGTCTACTTCAACGTCGGCTCGGCGGTGGTCCTGCCCGAGGTGTTCCTCAAGGCGCTTGCGCTGGCGCGCAACCTCGGTCATCGCGTGCAGCGCTTCACGACCGTGAATCTCGACTTCCTCCGCCAGTACCGGCCGACGGTCAACGTGGTCGAGCGGCCGACGCGGATGGGCGGCCGCGGCATCTCGCTGGTCGGCCAGCACGAGATCCTGGTGCCGCTGCTCGCGGCCGGACTCGTCGAAGCGTCCGCCACGAACAAGCGAAGACCCGCGCGATGAGCGGTCGCATCGTGATCCGCGAGGGGGTGATCGCCGGCGACTCGGCCGATGCGATCTTGTCGGCAGCGCCGCCGTCGCAAGGCGCGGAGCTCGAGGCGTCACTGCGCGCGGCGTTCCGCACGGGCCTCGAGGACGCCCGCGGGCGCGGCTGTCGCAGCGTCGCGGCGCCGGCGCTCGGCGCAGGGCGGGGCGGCCTCCCGATCCAGCGCTCCGCCGAAATCCTGATCGAGGAAGCGCGCCGTCACCTCGCGGGCGAGACTTGCATCGAGGAGATCCGCTTCGTGCTCGACGGCGAGCCGAGCTATCGAGTCTTCGAAGCCGTGAAGGACGCGGCCGGCGTCACCGAGCAGATGGAGCGCTTGCGCCGGCGCTCGTGACGCACCGCCCGCCGGGCCCATTTCGATCTTGCGCGGAGGCTACACGCAGTTGGTGATTGAACTGTTCCACATCACCGCGGCTCTGTATCTGCTCGCCGGGCTCGCGGGGATCTCCGCCATCGCGCTGCCGGGGGCGCGCTTCGGGCGTGCGACGCGCTGGCTGCTGGCCGCCGGCGCGCTGCTGCATGGCGTCGCCTTCGCGCGACTCCACACGCTGCCGCATCCGCCCCAACTGACGGACCTGCCTTCGGCGGTGTCGCTGGCTGCGTGGCTGGCGGTGATCGTGAGCCTGCTGCTGCTGCGCGGTGGGCGACTCGAGGGCCTCGCGGTGCTGGTCTCTCCGCTCGCGTTCCTCGGCGTCTTCTACGAGAGTTTCGCGCTCTACGCGACGGTGCCTGCGGCTGCCGCCGGTGCCGGTTCCTGGCCGCACCTGCACGTGATCCTCGCCAGCGCCGGTCTGGCACTGCTCGGCGTCGCCGGCCTCGCCGGCGCGCTCTTCCTCGCCGAAGACCGCGCGCTGAAGTCCAAGCGCATTCCGGCGCTGCGCCGCGGTCTGCCGTCGCTCGAGGCGCTCGACCGCGTGAACGCGATGACGATCGCCACGGGTTTCCCGCTGCTCACCTGCGGCGTCATCGCCGGCATGCTGTGGACGCAGGGGGAAACCGGGCATCTCTTCGTCGGCGGTGCGCACGCGGTGTGGTCGGTGATCGCATGGGCGATCTACCTGGCGCTCGTCGTCGCGCGTTTCGCCGCTGGATGGCGCGGTCGCGAGGCAGCGGCGTGCGCCGCGCTCGGCTTTGCCTTCCTGCTCTTCGTCGTGATCGGCGTCGGAGCCATCGCATGAAGATCCTGCTGGTCGGCATGAACCACCGCACGGCGCCCGTCGAGGTGCGCGAACGCTTCGCCGTCGACGACCCGTTGCCGTGGCTCGTGAAGCTGGTGGCTGCGCCCGAGATCGAGGAGGCGGTGCTCATCTCCACCTGCAACCGCGTCGAGGTGATCGCCGCCGCGCCGAACCTCGACGCCGGCCGTCATCGCTTGCGTTCCTTCTTCCACCGCGATCTGGGGCAGGGGGCGCCGCTCGTGCATCAACAGTCGGAGAACGCAGTGCTCTACGAGCACGTCGGCGACGACGCGGTTCGCCACCTGTTCCGCGTCTCGGCCTCGATCGACTCGCTCGTCGTGGGCGAGCCCCAGATTCTCGGTCAGGTAAAGGAGGCGTATCGCCTCGCTGCCGAAGCTGGATTGTGCGGTCCGCTGCTGAACCGTCTCTTCGCGAGCGCCTTCGCGTCCGCCAAGCGCGTGCGCAGCGAGACGCAGATCGCGTCGCGGCCGGTTTCGGTGGCGCGCGTCGCGGTCGATCTCGCCCGGCAAATCTTCGAGACGCTCGAGGACAAGCGCGCGCTGCTCGTGGGCGCGGGCGAGATGAGCGAGGCGGCGCTCGTCGCGCTGCGCGGCGCGGGGCTCGCCGGGGTCGCGGTTGCGAATCGCACGCGCGAGCGAGCCGCCGAACTCGCCGCACGCTTCGGTGCCACGGCTCATGGGCTCGACGAGCTGCCGCAGTTGCTCGCCGCCTCGGACGTGGTGCTCACCTCGATCGGCGCCGACCGCCCGCTGCTCGATGCGCCGCTCTTCGAAGCCGCGTTGCGAATGCGCCGCCGCCGTCCGATCTTCGCGATCGACCTCGGCGTCCCGCGCAACATCGATCCGGCCGTGAACCAGCTCGATGACGTCTACCTCTACGACGTCGACGATCTCGGCGGGGTCGCCGAAGCCAACGCCGAGGAGCGTCGCCGCGAGACGGTTCGCGCCGAAGCGATCGTGCAGGAAGAGGTCGAACGTTGGGGCGGCTGGCTCTCGGCGCTGCAGGCGGT
Source organism: Deltaproteobacteria bacterium (assembly GCA_018262315.1). Classification (GTDB taxonomy): domain Bacteria; phylum Myxococcota_A; class UBA9160; order UBA9160; family PR03; genus PR03. The sequence goes on from JAGSPS010000042.1 coordinate 7,667, forward strand.
GCCGACGATCCAGCGGCTGCGCGCGCGCGCCGAGTCGATCCGCCAGAGTGAACTCGACAAGGTCACGGCGAAGCTCGGGCTCGATGAAGCGCAGCAGCGCGGCGTCGAGGCGCTGACCCGCGCCGTCGTGAACAAGCTGCTGCACGCGCCGGTGTCGCGGTTGCGCGAGCAGGCCGAGCGCGACGACGGGCTCGCCTACCTCGAAGCGGCGAAGGTGCTCTTCGCCCTCGACGATCCCACGGCACCCGGCGCCGACGCCGATGCAGGCGCCAAACCCGGCGGCAGCGAGCCGTCCTCGTGAAGCGCCTGCGCCTCGCGACGCGCGGCAGCCAGCTCGCACTGGGACAATCGGGCTGGGTGGCGCGACGCGTCGAGGAGAAGCTCGGCGTCGCGGTCGAGCTGGTGACCGTGCGCACCAGTGGCGACCGCCTCGCCGACGTGTCGCTGGCGAAGATCGGCGGCAAGGGACTCTTCGTGAAGGAAATCGAGGAAGCATTGCTCGACGGCCGCGCCGACCTCGCCGTGCACAGCGCGAAGGATCTGCCCGCGCGGATTGCCGAAGGGCTCGTGCTGGCCGCGTTTCCGGAGCGAGCCGACCCGCGCGACGCGCTGGTGGCGCGCGCATCCGGCACGCGTCTGCTCGGCCTGCCGATCGGCGCGCGCGTCGGCACCGGCTCTGCGCGCCGTCGCGCGCAGCTCCTCGCGCTGCGCCCGGACTTCGACGTCGTCGCGCTGCGCGGCAACGTCACGACGCGCCTCGACCGCCTCGCCGAGCGCCGCTTCGACGCCGTGCTGCTCGCGTGCGCCGGGCTCGATCGCCTGGAGCTCGGTGCGCGCATCCACGAGCGCGTGTCGGCGAGCCTGATGCTCCCGGCGGTCGGGCAGGGCGTGCTCGCGATCGAGGCGCGCGGCGGCGAAGCGCTGGCCAGCGATCTCGCTGCGCTCAGCGATCCGCCCTGCGCGCGCGCAATCGCCGCCGAGCGCTCCTTCCTCGCGCGCCTCGAAGGTGACTGCAACGTGCCGCTGGCGGGGTTCGCGGAGCCGGCGCCGGACGGCGGTCTGCGGCTGCGCGGGATGGTGGTCAGCGCGAACGGCGCGCGCGTCGCGCGCGCGGAAGCCTCGGGCGCGAGTCCAGAGCAGCTCGGGATCGACGTGGCGGAGGCCGTGCTCGCGAATGGCGGAGACGCGATCCTCGCCGAACTCCGCCGCGAGGCCGCGTCGTGAGCGACACGCCGCGCGGTCGGGTGTTGCTCGTCGGCGCCGGCCCCGGCGACCCGGACCTGATTACGCTGCGCGGCGCCGAAGCGCTGCGCCGCGCCGACGTCGTCGTCTACGACTCGCTGGTCGCGCGCGAATTGCTGGACCTCGTGCCCACCCACGCCGAGCGCATCGACGCCGGCAAGCGCAGCCACGAAACGCCCGTGAGTATGCAGGAGGCGATCAACGAAGTGCTCGTCGCGCGCGCGCGCGCGGGCCTCGTCGTGGTGCGGCTCAAGGGCGGTGACGCTTTCGTGTTCGGTCGCGGCGGCGAGGAGGCGAGCGCCTGTCGCGAGGCCGGCGTGGCCTTCGAAGTGGTGCCGGGCGTCACCTCGGCGCTGGCCGCGCCCGCCTTCGCCGGCATCCCCGTGACGGATCGGCGCTACGCCGGGTCGTTCGCCGTCGTCACCGGACACCGCGATCCCGGCCGCCCGTGGACGTCGATCCGCTGGGACAAGCTCGCGACGGGCGTCGACACGCTCGTCGTCGTGATGGGGATGCGCAATCTCGAGAAGATCGTCGAGGCGCTGCTGGCGCACGGGCGCGCCCCCGAGACGCCCGCCGCCGTCGTGATGGAAGGCGGCACCCCGCGCCAACGGGTCGTCGAGGCGCCGCTCGCGGAGCTGGCGAAACGGGTCCGCGAGGCGGAACTGGCGGCGCCCGCGGTGATCGTGGTGGGCGACGTCGTGCGGCTGCGTGCGCAGCTCGCCTGGTGGGAGTCCGGTCCGCTCTTCGGCAAACGCGTGCTGGTGACGCGCGCAGCGGATCAGGCCGCAGACCTGGTCGCCGTGCTGCGCGAAGCGGGCGCCGAAGCGGCGTGCGTGCCGATGTCCGAGACGAGGGCCTTCGACGACGACCGCTTCGCCCCGGCGCTGCGCGCGCTCGATCAATACGACGCGATCGTCTTCACCAGTGCGAACGCGGTGCGCGCGCTCGGTGAACGACTCGTCGCGCTCGGCCGGCCGCCCGCGCAGTTGCGCACGCGCGTGCTTTGCGTGGGGCCTGGCACCGCCAGCGCGGCGCGCCGCGCGGGATTCGCAGCGCCCGAAGTGCCGGCCTCGCGCTACGACGCCGAATCGCTCGCGCGGGCCGTGCGCGACGTGCTGCCGCCCGCCGGTCGCCGCTTCCTGTTCCCGTGCGGGTCGCTCTCGCGACCGACCTTGCCGCAGAGCCTGCGCGAGGCCGGCGCTCGCGTCGACGAGGTGATCGGGTACGCGACGGCGCCGGCGGAGGTGGACGTTGCGCAGCTCCGCGCCACGCTGGTGGCGGGTGAGCTCGACGCGCTCACCTTCGCGAGTCCGTCGGCGGTGCGCCGCTTTGCCGCGTGCCTCGACGAAGCGTCCCGCGCGGCGGCGTCGCGCGCGGTGGTCGCGGCGATCGGCACGGTGACGGCGGAAGCGCTCGGCGAAGTCGGGTTGCCCGCGCAGGTGGTTCCCGAGCGCGCCGGTGCGCGCGCGCTGGTCGAGGCGCTGGCCCGACACTTTGCGGCGCGTGCGCGAGGAGACGAAACATGAGTTTTCCCAGCGTGCGGATGCGGCGGCTGCGACGCTCCGAAGCGTTGCGCCGGCTGGTGCGCGAGACGCGCCTGTCGCGCGACGACCTGGTGCTCCCGCTCTTCGCCGTGCCCGGCAGCGGCGTGCGCGAAGCGGTCGGGTCGATGCCCGGCGTGTTCCGGCTCTCGGCCGATCAGATCGCCGAGGAGGCGAAGGCCGTCGCGGATCTCGGCATTCCCGCCGTCATCCTGTTCGGCATTCCGGAGCAGAAGGACGCGCGCGGTTCGGGCGCCGACGCAGCGGATGGCATCGTGCAGCGCGCGGTCGCCGCGGCGAAGCGCGCCGCGCCAGAGCTGTGCGTCATCACCGACGTCTGCCTCTGCGAGTACACCGATCACGGGCACTGCGGTCTGCTCGACGGCGAGGAAGTCGCCAACGACCCGAGCGTCGAGCGCCTCGCCGCGACGGCGCTCTCGCACGCGCGCGCTGGCGCCGACGTGGTGGCGCCCTCGGACATGATGGACGGTCGCGTCGCCGCGATCCGGGCCAGCCTCGACGCCGCGCACTTCGAGTCGACCCCGATCCTCGCCTATGCCGCCAAGTACGCCAGCGCGTTCTACGGCCCGTTCCGCGAAGCCGCCGAGAGCACGCCAGCCTTCGGCGATCGCCGCGGCTACCAGATGGACCCGCCCAACCAGCGCGAAGCGCTGCGCGAGATGAAGCTCGATCTCGAGGAGGGCGCCGACATCCTGATGGTGAAGCCGGCGCTCCCGTACCTCGACGTGCTCGCCGCAGCGCGCCGGCGCTTCGACGTCCCGCTCGCCGCCTATCACGTATCGGGCGAGTACGCGATGCTGATGGCCGCCGCCGAGCGCGGCTGGCTCGACGGGCCGCGTGCGATGCTGGAATCGCTCGTCGCAATCAAGCGCGCCGGAGCCGACTTCATCCTGACCTACGCAGCCAAGGAGATCGCGGCACGTCTGGCGTCGTGAACGCCGCAAGAGGAAATCGCATGGCGCTCGTCTACAAGGTGATCGAGACCAGCAACGTCGCGGACGACGAACTCGAGAGGATCCTCAACGAGTGGGTCGCGCAGGGCTGGAACTTCGAGGGCTTCCACTTCGCGATGCGCGAGAACTCGAAGCGCCCCGCGATGGCGTTCGTGACCTTCACGCGCGAGGGGTAGCAAGGCTGAGAGCCTGAGAAAAAATCCCCTCGGTCGCATCGCTTGCGGCGGCGGGCCATCTGCTGCGTTGCTCCTCCTCGCCATATCCCGATATGACTCGTCGTCGCGCCTTGCAGCTGGCCCACCGGCGCTGCGCGCCGCAGCGTCCTGGACGGGGGTCGCGAAGTCGCGGATCCGTTCGAGTGACGCGCGACGCTCGCGTTCCCCGGTTCGCGACGCCGGCCGCACCACCAGGTGATTCATCCCGAGTGTCTCCTGGTACTGCGCGATCCGTTCCTCGACCTCGCCGCGCTCGCCCACGATCACACGGTCCGACGCGGCACCGGCTGCGCGCGCAGCGATCGCCCCGTGCGCACGCGCCGCGATCGCCGCGAACTCTGCGTCCACCGCCTCGCGCACGCGGCGGGCTTCCGCGCCGTCGGCCGCGGCGTGCACCGTCCGCATCACCGCGACCGGCAGCGAATTCCGCGCGACGCCCGACGGCAACTGCGCGGCGTGTGCTGCAAAATTCTCGACGAGCGTCGCGAAGCTCTCGATCGGCGAGGCGAGATAGGGCAATCCGCGCCGCGCAGCCTGGCGGAGTCCCTTCGGGCCGAACGCGGCGACCCAGATCGGTGGGTGGGGTCGCTGGACCGGCTGCAGCGCAGACGAGGACTCGTCCGCGCCGCGCGGCTTCCCGCTCCAGGCCGCGAGGATCGCGTCGAGCGCGTCGTCGAAGCGGTCGCGCTTGTCGCGCGGCTCGATCCCGAACGCCTTGAACATCGCGGACTCGAAGCCCCTGCCCACGCCGAGGATGGCGCGGCCGGCCGAGAGCTGGTCGAGCGTCGCAACTTCCGCGGCCACGCGCAGCGGCTCGTGGATCGAGATCAGCAGCGACGTGGTGCCGAGACGCACGCGCCGCGTGAGCGCGGCGAGCGCGGCGAGCGCGACGATCGGCGAGGCGGTGGCGCCGGGTCGCAGGTGCCCTTCGGGCAGCCAGATCGAATCGAAGTCGTTCGCGTCGGCCCACACCGCGAGATCCGCGGTCGCACGCCACGAGCGCGCGTCGAGCGGTCCGCCGAGCGCGAGACCGAGGCGCAGGGGACGGAGATTGGCGGGCACGTCATTCTGAATTTCGCTCGGCTTCGGCTCGCTGCGCGCCCGCTCAGCGGGCCTGCGAGCCGACGATGTAGGGGAACACGATCAACATCGGATCGACGCCCGCGTCGAGTCGACGCGCGAGACCCGAGAGCAGGCCGAGGGTGCGGCCGAGCAGGACCATGTGACTCGGGATGCGCACGAGCGGGTTGGCGCGCACCGTCGCGAGCAGTTCTTCGCCGATCGCTTCGAGGCGTTCGGGGCCGAGCGAACCGGTCGTCGCCAGCTCTCGGGCGATTTCGAGCCCGACGCTCGAGAGCGCCACCAGCCCGTCGCGGGAGCCGTTGCGCGCGGCAAAGCCGAGCGACTCGAGGACGATCGCCATCTCCTGGGGGTCGCGGCGCAGCAGCGCCAGCAGGAGCGCGAGCATCTGCGCCCGAAAGTCGCTGGGCAGTTGCTTGGCGAGGCCCCAGTCGAGCAGCACGAGGCGCGGTCCGCGGGGCTCGACGAGCAGGTTGCCGGGATGCGGATCCGCCTGGAAGAAGCCGTGCACCAGCACCTGTTCACACCACGCTTCGACGAGCGTGCGCATCACGCGATCGATGTCGACGCCCGCGGCATCGAGCGCGGCGCGGTCGGTGATCTTGATACCGTCGCTGAACTCCATCACCAACACACGGCGTGTGGTGAACTCGCGGACCACACGCGGCACGTGGATGTCGTCGCGTTTGGCAAAGAGTCGTGCGGCGCGCTCGGCGTGGTTCGCTTCCGAGAGGAAGTCGAGTTCGCGCGGGACGTAGCGACCCATCTCGTCGACGAGCGCGCTCAGGTCGAAGTCGCCTTCGAGCCAGTCGATGGCCCGGAACAGCGCGCGGAGGTTGGCGAGGTCGCTCTCGACCAGCGCGGCGATCTCTCGGGGTACTGCACCTTCACCGCGACGCGCCGCCCGTCGTGCAACACCGCCTCATGGACCTGCGCAAGCGACGCCGACGCGATCGGGCGCGGCTCGAAGCGCGCGAAGAGCGCTTCGAGCGGGCGACCGAGTTCGGTTTCGACGACGCGCCGTACGACGGGCAATTCGCGCGGCGGCACGCGGTCCTGCAGGCGCTCGAGCACTTCGACCCACTCCCGCGGCATCAGGTCGGCGCGCGCGCCGATGTACTGGCAGCCCTTCAGGATCAGGCCTCCCAGTTCGACGGCGGCGTCGTACACCGTCTCCGCGCTCTCGCGGTGGAAGCGGCTCCAGCGGCCCCGCATCTGCTCGCGCGGGATTCCGCGCTGCAGCACCTGGTTGGTCTTGAGGCCGAGATAGACGCGACCCACCGTGACGCCGATCCGTCGCACGCGCTCGATGCGCTGCTGGGCGGCGAAGAGCGGCGCGGCGAGCGACACGGTTCTACCAGAGCTCCGGCGGCTTCGAGGGACACGACCAGGCGCCGCCGTCGGGTTCGTCGCCGTCGCCATCTGCGGCCGGTGCGTCGCCCCCCTGCGCGACGTCCGGCGCGTGGCCGTCGCCTGCCTCGGCGTCTTCGTCGAGGTAGGGCGGGTTGTAGGCGCACTGCACCCAGCGCGGCGCCGAGAACTCGAGCAGGTAACTGGTCCCGAAGCCCTGGTAGGTGAAGACGTTGTCGTCGCTGCCCGGGAACGGGAAGCCGATCTGCGGCTTCGGGATGGCCGGGAGCAGGCCGGCCTCGACGAGTTGATCGAGACTCTCGGGGTAGCTCGTGCCTTTCTCGTAGTAGACACGCAGGGCGTCGATGATGCGCTGCGCCTGGACGTCGCGCGTGCGCGTGTAGTCCCAGCGCGCCCAGGCCTGGCCGACGAAGAGCGGCAGGCCGAGCAGCAGGGCGGCCGCGGCGGTGTTCACGGCGCGGCGCCGCAGTCGCTCCGGGTCGAAGCGCACGCCGAGTGCGGCGACTGCCAGCAGGATGGCACAGGCGACCGCCGCGCCGAGGAGTCGCCCCTGCGTGACCCGGAATGGCAGCAGTCCATCGCCGCCGAGCGCCAGCCAGCCGGCAGGCAACGCGACACCGGCGAGTAGCACCGGCATCCCACGGGCGCGCAGGCCGCGGCGCAGCCAGTAGAGACCGAGCAGTGCGAGCGCGACGCCGCCGAGTTCCGCGGCGAGCGTCGTGCCGATCGCCTCGAAGCCGAACACCTGCACGGCGGGCCACGGTGAGATCGCGAACGGCAGAAGCGAGTCCGTGCCGGTGATGTTCCGTTCGATCACGAGCACCAGCGCGATGATCGGCAGGAACCAGACGAGTTGCGCGTGCCAGGCGAGTCGCAGCCAACTCGCGGCCAGCCACGGCGACGCGATCGCGCAGCCGATCACCGTCGCGACCGCGACCATCGTGCCCGACCAGCGCCAGTGGAAGAAGTTCCAGACCAGCTGGGCGTTCCCCGAGCCGAGCGCGTAATAGAGGAAGAAGACGATCGCGAGGGTCGTCGTGACCGCTGCAGCGCGTGCCAGCGCGGAGCGCGTCGCCGTCCAGATCGCGATCAGCAGCAGCAGCGATGGCGTGCCGAACACGGCGATGCCCTTGCCGCGGTCGCCGAGCAGCGTCTCCCAGCTGGATCCCACCAGGGCCTGGGTCAAGAAACCGCGCGGTGACCACCAGTGCAGCGCGCTGTCGGGCACTTCGGGTCGCGGTCCGAGGCCGTGGTGAAGCAGCAGCGCGTAGGCGGCCGAGAGCAGCAGCAGCACGCCGGGAACGACGAAGCGCAGCGTTGCCGGGCGCGGCCTCTTTTCGCTCACGACTTCTCCTCGCGTGCGACGCGGACGCGCACCGAGTGGCCGGCCTCCGCCTCGTCTTCCCCACGCGGCAGGAATCGGATGCGCGCGCTCACTTCGACGGTGTGACCTTGCAGCAGGCGTCCGGCGAGCTGCTGCAGGTCGATCGACGCGAGGCTCCTGCCGAGTTCGCTGGCGAGCCGCTCCGCGAAGTCACGGCGTGTGCGGTCTCCCTGCTCTGCTGCGAACTCCACCCACTCGCGTGGCACGGTGTCACCTAGCGTCTTGCGCAACAACTCCTCGCCGCTGAAGAGGCCCGCGAAGCCGAGTCCGAGGGCCCGGCGAAGCAGGTCGGGCACGCGCCCGGACGCGTCGCCCGGCTGCGACGGGAGCGCCTCGCGATCCTCCCCCCCGCTTCGGCGCGCTGTTCTTCTTCTGCCTCGCGGAGCCGCCATTCGAGTGCTTTTCATGACCCGATCGGCGCCCGAGCTGATATGGTGGGCCGCTTCGATCGATGGATGGTTTCGATGAGTGCCACAGCACGCGTCCGTGACATCATGCAGACGAAGATCGTGACCGTCAGCGTGACAGAAAGAATGTCGACGGTCGAGGATATCATGACGCTCGGGCAGGTGCGCCACATGCCGGTCGTGCATGGGGGCAAACTGGTCGGGGTGCTCTCGCATCGTGACCTGCTGCGCGCGTCGCTCTCCGAACTGGGTTCCTTCGGCAGCGAGACGCGTCGCGCCTTCTTGCACGCGATCGAGATCGCCCAGGTCATGTCGGCCCCGCCGATCACGATCGGACCGGAAGCTTCCGTGCAACTCGCGGCCCGACTGATGGCAGACAACCGGATCGGCTGCCTGCCGGTCATCGAGGGCGAGGAGCTGACCGGTCTCGTCACCGAGTCCGACGTGCTCTGCTGGGTGGCGGGCGTGAAGCCCGACCCGGAATCGTCCTAGTAGCCTGCTAACTCCGCGCGAACTCCGACCAGCGCGCCACGATGTGATGCGCGCTGCGGTCCGCGAGCGCGGCCGTGGTGATCTGCGGCGGAGCGCCGATCGACGTCGCGAACACGCTCATGTCCGCGACGAAGAGGCCGCGGACTTCATGCGACTCGCCCCACGCGTTCACGACCGAAGTCCGCGGGTCGCCCCCCATCCGGCAGGTGGATTGCGGGTGCGTCGCGGAGATCGAAATCTCTCCCTGGCGCACCCCGCGCGCGAGGATCCCCGCGAGATCGTCGCCGCGACGCATCACGAGTGGGTCATTCCAATAGGGCACCAGCACTTCGCGCGCGCCGGCGGCGAGCAACACTTCGCAGGCGTGCGCGAGTCCTTCGGCGAGCTGGCGGCGGTCTGCCTCCTCGAGCGTGTAGCGGATGCGCGGTCGCGAGAGCGAAGCGCCCGGCGCGACCGAACCGGCGCTGCGGTCGTGCAGCAGCACGAGCAGTCCCGCCATGCGCGAGAGGTTCTTGAGCCAGCGGTAGTTCTCGCGGCCGAAGCCCGGCATGTTGCCGCCGGTCAAGACCGGGAAGCCGATGATCGGCATCAGGACGTAGCCGCGGTAGGGATCGTGCTCGAGGTCGATGAACTCGTCGATGTAGTAGCTCTGCGGAATCCCGCGGTAGCCGTGCAATTCCTCGTCGAAGAGGCCCGCGACCATCACCGAGGGATGCAGGTGCAGGTTGCGGCCGACCTGCCCGCTGCGATTTGCGATGCGACTGCGCAGCAGCAGGTCCGGTGAGGCCACCGCTCCCGCCGCCAGCACCACCACCTTCGCCCGCACGTCGATGCGCGCGCCGGGGATGCCCGCGTGGTCGACCACGCGCCCGACGACGCCGCGCACGCGACCGCCCGACACGTCGATGCGATCCGCGCGCGCATTGGCATGGATGCGCGCCCCGGCCTGCGCCGCGCGCGGCACGTAGGTGACCAGCATCGACTGCTTGGCGTCGTACGAGCAGCCGAGGATGCAATAGCCCGCCTGCACGCACGCTTCGCGGTTGTGTTTCGTGACGAAGCCCGACCAGCCCAGCGCCTCGGTGCCGCGGCGGATCGCGCGGTTCATCGCGTTGACCTCGTCCTCGCGGATCTGCTTCACCTTCAGATTGCGCTCGACGCGCTCGAAGGGGGCCGCCATCGCCTCGGTCGTGAGTTCGCCGAGTCCGTGCTCGTCGCGCCACAGGCGCAGGATCGGATCGGGGGTGCGGAATGCGTAACAGAGGTTGTGGACCGTCGAGCCGCCGATGCAGCGACCCTGCAGGACGACGATCGAGCCGTCCTCCGTCTGTCGCATGCCGGCCTCTTCGAACAGGCGCGGCAGCATCTCGTCCTCGCGCTGGGTGAACTCGCTGGAGGTCCAGTGATGGCCCTGCTCGAGCACGACCACGTCGAGTCCCGCGCCGGCCAGTTCTGCTGCAGCGACCGCGCCGCCGGCACCCGAGCCGATCACGCACACGTCGGCCTGGGTCACGAGATCGTCGCTGCGGCCCAGCAGATTCTCGATCACGTGGTGCCTCGCGGGCGTCTCAGCAGCGGACCGGCGTAGCCGACCAGCGGCCAGGTTTCGTCCTGGCTCCAGTACCCGAGCAACGCAAGGTTGCGCAGCGCGTAGAAGCCCATGCGGCGCAGCGTGAGGCTGCTGCGCATCCATCCCGCGAGCGCCGCGTCCTGCGCGGCGGCGTTCAGCTGTGTGAAACGGGAGAAGCGGAACTCGAAGAGCAGGGGTCCCCACTCCATCAGTCGCAGCAGCGCGGGCAGCGGCGCGGTCGCGGCGGGATCGAGCGAGGCGCAGAGCGCGTCGATCGTCGCGATCGCGCGGGTTTCGCGCACGGCCGGCGCAGCGGACTCGCCCGTGTCGACCATGCGCTCGACCACCTGCGTGAGGATCTCGGTCTCCGTGGGCGCAAAGAAGCGCACGACACCCGGTGTCCCCACGGCAGCACCCGGTGTCCCCACGGCAGCACCGGCAGGCAGCGCACGCAGGCTCGCGAGCGAAGCGAGCGCCGTTCCGCTGCCCACGAGTCCGAGAAAGCCGCGGCGGCTCCAGGTCGTCACGCCGGCGCCTCGGCCAGCCAACGCCGGATCCTGCGCGGCAGTCGATCCTCCGCCACGGGTTCCGGCGCGGTCTTCCAGACGTCGGCCGAGTTGTAGGTGTTCCAAAACAGCGCGGGCGTTCGCGCGCGTCGGTCGGCGAAGCGCGCGAGCACCTCCGCCATGCACTTTGCCGTGTAGGTGGTTTCGAGCGCGAGCCCCGCGCCGCGGCCCGCGAGGACGGCGGCTTCCGCCGCGGGGGTCGTGGCGCCGTAACCGGAACCGAGCTGCGCGCGCGCCACCTCGAAATCAGCGGGCGTGATCTCGACCGTCGGGAGCGACGGCTCGTAGCGCCGCAGCAGGGCAAGCGAAGCGCGGGCGAGTCGCGCGAGCCGCGCGGGGTTGGGCGGCAGGATGTCGGTCACCAGCACGCCGACGATGCGCGCGCGCAGACCAGCGAGTTTCGCGCCGAGCACCAGCCCCGCAAAGGTTCCCCCGGTTCCGATCGGCAGAAAGATCTCTGCGGGCTCGGGCAGGAGACCGGCTTCGATCTGCTCGACCAATTCGAACGCCGCCGACACGAAGCCGACGTCTGCGAGCGCCGACGAACCCCCGGTCGGCACCCACGACGGCCGCTCGCCGCGCAGCGTGGCCGCGATGAAGGCGCGCACCACCTGCAGCGCCGCGCCGGGCACGCCGCTGGCGGGCAGCAACTCGGCGCCGAAGGCGAGCAGCGCACGAAGCTGCTCGCGGACGTGCTCGGTGACCGGCTGCGGCACCACCACGACGCTGGTCTTCATGCCGAGCGTGCGGCCGAAGATGGCCGTCGCGAGCCCGTGGTGCGTGCCGATCCCGCCGGTCGTGACGAGCCGCCGCGCGCCGCGTGCAGCCGCCGCGGCGAGCGTGAACTCGAGCTTGCGCGCCTTGTTACCGCCGTAGACGGGATTGCTGAGGTCGTCGCGCTTCACGAAGAGAGCGCCGTCGGGAACCCCCGCGATGTGCAGCGCCTCGACGGGCGTCGGCGCTGCGATGAGCGGCGTGCGCGGCAGCGCGGCGAGCTTCGGAAAGCGCCGGAACAGCGCCAGCCCGGTCGGAGCGCCCGAAGCGGCAGCGGCACGCGGCGAAGGCGTCGACTCCGGATGGCGTGCGCACGGCGTGGCTGTTCGCGAGGGCATCTCCAGCGTTTCGCACGTCGCGTTGCGGCGCGCAACCGATCAAAGGGCCCGGAGGCGAAGCCGGCTGTGCCGAGTGGGCTTCTCTTCGATTGACTTTTTCCCCGGGGGTTTCGTACCCTCGCGATTCGACGCTGGGGTGGACCCCGCGGGAGGTGTCATGGCGCTGGTCGAGCTGCTGCCCGGTTCACCGGGTGGACGTCGGCGGTTGCAGCTCAAGAGCTCCGCGACACTCGATCCGATCGGCGAGATCGAGGTCGCGACGGCGGACGACGTGCGCGCCGCCGTCGAGCGCGCGCGCAAAGCGCAACCGGCCTGGGCGGAGGCCAGCTTCGACGAGCGCGCACGCCATCTGCGCCGCGCGGTGCGCGTGCTGCTCGCGAACGAAGACGAGTACGCCGCGACGATCGCGCGCGAGACGGGCAAGCCCGAGGTCGAGGTGCTGCTCACGGAACTGATGTCGGCGTGCGACGCGCTCGAGTTCTACGCCAAGCGCGCCAAGCGCCTGCTCGCCGAGCGCAGCGTCCCGCTGCACCTGATGAAGAACAAGAAGTTGCGGTTGGTGTACAAGCCGCTCGGCGTCGTCGGCATCGTCACGCCCTGGAACTTCCCGTTCATCCTTGCGCTCAACCCCACGGTCCAGGCGCTCGCCGCCGGTAACGCCGTCGTGTTGAAGCCGTCCGAAGCGACGCCGTACTCCGGCCGACTCGTCGAGGAGCTGTTTCGCGCCGCGGGCGTTCCCGAGGGTCTCGTCAGCTGCGTGTTCGGCGACGGCGAAACCGGCGCGGCGCTGGTCGAGGCGGGCGTCGACAAGATCGCGTTCACCGGCAGCGTGCGGACCGGTCGCAAGGTGGCCGAAGCCTGTGGTCGCCAGCTCATCCCCTGCACGCTCGAACTCGGCGGCAAGGACCCGATGATCGTGTGCGCCGACGCCGATCTGGAACGCGCCGCGAACGGCGCCGTCTTCGGCGCATTCGCGAACGCCGGACAGATCTGCGTCTCGACCGAACGCGTCTACGTCGTCGATTCGGTCGCCGACGAGTTCATTCGCCGCGTCGTCGAGAAGACGGGTCTCTTGCGCCAGGGCACCGGCGGAGAAGCGGATCTCGGACCGATGATCTGGGGGCCGCAGCTCGACGTGATCGAGAACCACGTCGCCGACGCGCGGCAGCGCGGAGCACAGGTGCTGACCGGCGGCCGCCGCAATCCCGCCTATGCCGGTCTCTTCTATGAACCGACCGTGCTGGCCGGTGTCGACCACCAGATGCTCGTGATGCGCGAGGAGAGCTTCGGGCCGCTGCTCCCGATCATGCGCGTCCGCGACGAGGCCGAGGCGCTGCGTCTCGCCAACGACTCGGGGTACGGTCTCAACGCCAGTGTCTGGACCCGCGACAAGCGCAAGGGCGTCGAACTCGCCCGCGCGATCGACTCGGGCTGTGCGGTGGTGAACGACTGCATGGTCACCTACGGCATTCCCGAGTCGCCGTTCGGCGGCGTGAAGTCGAGTGGGATCGGGCGCGTGAACGGCGAGATCGGCCTGCGCGGATACTGCCAGGTGCAGTCGATCGTCGTCGATCGCTTCGGCGGCAGGTCCGAGCTGCACTGGTTCCCGTACGACGCGCGCAAGGCGCGCCTGTTGCGGCGCGCGATGCGATTCATCTGGGGGACTCCTCTCGGGCGATGGCTCTCGTGACGGGCGGAGGCAGGGACGCGGGCGGCCGCGGAGGAAGCGCATGATCGAGACGATGCTGGTCGCGACGGATGGCTCGGAGGTCGCCGCAGGTGCGGAACGCTACGGCGTGGCGCTGGCGGCCGGTCTCTCGGCGCGCGTGGTGGGTCTCTCCGTCGTCGAGGACCGCTCGATCGGAGGCTTGCGCGCCGGCGGACTGCCGGTGACACCGCCGCCGCTCGACCCGCTCGAGGCGTTTCTCGCGGCGCGCGCCGAGGCTGCTGGCCGGCGCCTCGAAGGGCGAGCGCGCGAAAAGGGCGTGGCGTGCTCTTGCGAAACCACGCGTGGCATCGCGGACGACATCCTGGTCGATCGCGCGAAAGCGACAGACCTGGTCGTGCTCGGTCGCGATGGCGAGCACGCGTCGTTCCGCACGGCGCTGCCCGGTTCCACCGTCGACGGGTTCCTGCGCAAGACCAGCAAGCCCGCGATCGTGGTGCCGGCCGGAACCGAACTCGCGGGTCCGATCCTGCTCGCTTTCGACGGCTCGCCGGGTTCGCGGATTGCCGCGCGGCTCGCAGTCGAGCTGGCCGGACGACTCAGCGTTGGGATCCACGTCTTCGTCGATTCGAAGGACAAGGGTCGCTCGGCGGCGCGCTTCGACGAAGTGCGCCGGCTGCTCGGCTCCGCGAGCGTGCCGGTGCGGGAGGCCGCGTCCACGCTCGGGCGGCCCGACGCGAAGATCGTCGATGCCGCGCGCGAGGCGAACGCCGGGATGATCGTGATGGGCGCCTTCGGACGCAGCCGCATCCACGACTATTTCCTCGGTTCCAACTCGGCCGCGGTCGTGCGCAGCTCGCCGATCGCCGTGCTGCTGGCTCGCTAGGCGGCCGGGGGTGCCGAAGGTTCGTGCCACTCCGCTCGGTGAGCTGGCGTCCCGACTCGGTCGCGCGGTGGAGGGCGACGCGCGCTTCGTCGCGCGCGGCGTGGCGTCGCTCGACGACGCCGGCCCGGGCGACCTCGTGTTCGTGCGCGGCGCGCGCTACGCCGACGCGTTCGCGAAGAGCAGCGCCGGCGCCGCAATCACGCTTCCCAGCGTCGACACCGGCGGGCGTCCCACGATCCGCTCGCCGCGACCCGACCTCGACTTCGCGCGCGCCGTGGCACTCCTCGTCGAGCGCGAGCGGCCGCCCGCCGGCGTTCATCCGAGCGCGGTCGTCGCGCCCGATGCGCAGATCGATGCGAGCGCGAGCATCGGCCCCTTCGTCGTGGTGGGCGCGCGCAGTGTGGTGGGGGCGCGCAGTGTCGTACACCCGAACGCTGTGCTCTACTCGGACGTGCGCATTGGCGCGGACTGCGAGCTGCACGCGGGCGTCGTGATCCGCGAGGAGTGCGAGATCGGCGACCGCGTGATCCTGCACCCGGGCGTCTCGATCGGCGCCGACGGCTTCGGCTACGCCTTCGACGAGACCGGCCGGCCGGCCAAGATCCCGCAGGTGGGTCGCGTGGTGATCGAAGACGACGTCGAGATCGGTGCGCTCGCCGCCATCGACCGCGCCACGCTCGGTGTGACGCGCATCGGCCAGAACGCCAAGATCGACGACCTCTGCATCATCGCGCACAACTGCGAAATCGGCGCCGACGTCATCATCGTCGGACTCTCGGGTCTGGCAGGCTCCACGGTGGTGGAGAAGGGCGCGATCCTGATGGGGCAGACGGCGACGACCGGTCATCTCCGCGTCGGCGAGCGCGCGTTCCTCGGCGGTCGCGCCGCCGTCCACAAGGACGTGCCCGCGGGCGTCCACGTCTGGGGCGCACCGGCGATGGAGCAGCGCGCCTGGCACAAGAGCATGGCTGCGTTGGCGCGCTTGCCCGAGGCGCTGCGCCGGCTGCGCGCCGTCGAGCGCATGCTCGGGCTGCGATCCCGCCGCAGCGAGGACGACGCGTGATGCGTGTCGGAGCGAGCGCCCCGCTCGACGTGCTGCAGGCGCGTGCGCGCGATGCCCGCGACCCGCGCGCGATCGCCGGGCTGCTGCGCGCGTTGCGCGGCGACGCGCGGTCCGGCGCGCGCGCACTCGCCGATCTGCTCGCGCGCCGGCTCGCGAACGCTCGGCGCGAGCGGCAGCGCCTGGCGCACCTGTTTGCGCTGCGCCGCCGCCTGGTGCGCGGCGGCGCGCTGCTCGTGGCGGGTGTCGACGAGGTGGGCGTCGGTCCGCTCGCCGGCCCGGTGGTGGCCGCCGCGGTGATCCTGCCGGCGCGCGTAGCGCTGGCGGGGCTCGACGACTCGAAACAGCTCTCGGCAGCGGCGCGCGAACGGCTCGACGCCGCGATCCGCGCCCAGGCCGTCGCGATCGGCGTCGGCGAAGTCTGGCCGCCAGAGCTGGATCGGCTGAACGTCTACCACGCGGCGCTCGAAGCGATGCGCCGCGCGGTGCTCACGCTCACGCCGCAGCCGGACCACGTGCTCGTCGACGCGCGCACGATTCCCGGCATCGCGACTCCGCAGACCCCACTCGTGCACGGCGACGCGCGCGACGGCTCGATCGCGGCGGCGTCGATCGTCGCCAAGGTCCACCGCGACGCGATCATGGCGCGCCTCGAGCGCGTCCATCCGGGCTACGGCTTCGTGCGTCACATGGGCTACGCGACTCCCGAGCATCTCGACGCCCTGCGCCGGCTCGGCCCCTCGCCGCTTCACCGGCGGTCGTTCGCGCCGTGCAACCAGCTCTCGTTGCTGTAGCGGCTGCATGTCCTGGCGTCCCGCCGCACCCGAGGACTTCGTCGTCGACGAGATTCCGGCCTACGCGCCGAGCGGGGAGGGCACGCACACGTTCGTACGGGTCGAGAAACGCGAGTGCAACACCGAGGAAGTCGTGCGGCTGCTGGCGTCGGCAGCGAACGTCGATCCGAGCGAGATCGGTTACGCAGGGCGGAAGGATCGCGTCGCGATCGCGCGACAGTGGTTCTCGGTGCCCAACCTCGATCCGCTGCGCGCGTTGGAACTGACGCTGCCGCGCGCACGCGTGCTCGAGGCCGCGCGCCATCCGCACAAGCTTCGCACCGGACATCTGCGCGGCAACGTCTTCGAGATCGCGGTGCACGACGTCGCTGCGGCGGCGGCGGCGCACGCCGTGCAGCGCCTCGCCGAGATCGCGCGCAGCGGGATGCCGAACCGCTACGGTGAACAGCGCTTCGGGCGCGACGGCGACAACGCCGTTCGCGCCGCCGCGCTGCTCGCCGGTCGCGAAACCGTGCGCGACCGCCGCCATGCGCGCTTCCTGATCTCGGCGCTGCAAGCCGCCGTGTTCAACGAAGTGCTCGCGCGCCGGCCGCTCCCGATCGGCGCCGTCGAAGCGGGCGACGTGGCAGTCGTGCAGGCGAGCGGCGGACTCTTCGTCGTCGAGGACCTCGCGCGCGAAGCGCCGCGCGCCGCGGCCTTCGAGATCAGCGCGACGGGTCCGATCTTCGGCACGCGCGTGCTCGAACCGACCGGAGCGCCGGCGCAGCGCGAGCGCGAGGCGCTCGCCGCCTGCGGTCTCGATCCCGACGTGAGGCCGGCGCCGCCGCGCGGCGTGCGCCTGCGGGGTGCGCGGCGTCCGCTGCGGGTCCCCGTGACAGAGGCCCGTGCCGATCTCGACGGCGACGTCCTGCGGCTGCGCTTCGTGTTGCCAGCCGGCTCCTACGCGACGGTGTTGATCGGAGAACTGCTGGGGCCCGATGACGCGGCAGGCGAGTCCGGGTTACCCTGAGCCGGCCACGCGGCGCTCCGCGCCCTTGCGTTCGCACCCCACTGGAGGAATTGCCTTGAAGATCGCCAACGACGTCACCCAACTGATCGGACGCACCCCCCTGGTCCGCCTCCAACGTGTGACACGCGGCTGCGGCGGGCAGGTGGTCGCCAAGCTGGAGAGCCAGAACCCGGGAGCCAGCGTCAAGGACCGCATCGGTCTCGCGATGATCGAAGCCGCCGAGCGCGCCGGGAAGATCACGGCGGGCAAGACCGTGATCGTCGAGCCGACCAGCGGCAACACCGGCATTGCGCTCGCGCTCGTCGCGGCGGTGCGCGGCTACCAGTGCGTGCTGATCATGCCCGAGACGATGAGCGTCGAACGGCGCGTCGTGCTGCGCGCGCTCGGCGCGAAGCTGGTGCTGACGGAGGGGCCGAAGGGCATGAAGGGGGCAATCGAGAAAGCCAACGAGCTGCTCGCGAAGATTCCCGATTCGTTCATGCCGCAACAGTTCCAGAATCCCGCGAACCCCGAGACGCACCGCAAGACCACCGCCGAGGAGATCTGGGCCGACACCGATGGCAAGGTCGACGCGGTCGTCGCGGGCGTCGGCACCGGCGGTACGATCACCGGAGTCGCGCAGGCGCTGAAGCCGCGCAAGCCGTCGCTTCAAGCGATCGCCGTCGAGCCGATCACGAGCGCGGTCCTCTCCGGTGGACCGCCCGGTCCGCACAAGATCCAGGGGATCGGCGCCGGCTTCGTGCCCGAGGTGCTCGACACCAAGCTCGTCGACGAGGTGATCACCGTCTCCAACGACGAAGCCTTCGAGATGGCCCGTCGCCTCGCCGCCGAGGAGGGCATCCTGTGCGGCATCTCGTCGGGTGCGAACGTGAGTGCAGCCGTGCGTTGGGCGAAGCGGCCCGAGAACGAGGGCAAACTCGCGGTCGCGATCATCCCGAGCTTCGGCGAGCGTTATCTCAACACGGACCTCTTCGCTCCGTTCCGTTACGAGGGGAGCGACGACGTCTGATCCGGCGCCGGATCCGAGCGCGAACGCGGGGCCGCTGCTGCTGCCCTATCGCGGCCGCTCGCCCCGCATCCACGCGGAGGCCTGGCTCGCGCCCGGCGTCGTGGTGATCGGCGACGTCGAGATCGGCGCCGCATCGAGTCTCTGGTTCGGCAGCATCGTGCGCGGAGACGTGCATGCGATCCGCATCGGCGCCCGCACCAATCTGCAGGACCACTGCGTGGTGCACGTGACGAGCGGCTTGCATGCCGCGCAGATCGGCGATGAGGTGACGGTCGGACACGGCGCCGTGGTGCACGGCTGTAGGGTGCGAGACGGCGCCCTCGTCGGGATCGGAGCCATCGTGCTCGACGGCGCCGACATCGGCGAAGAAGCGCTGGTGGCCGCCGGCGCGCTGGTGGGTCCCGGCACCCGGGTGCCGCCGCGCACGCTGGTGCGCGGCGTGCCGGCGCGCGTCGCGCGTACGCTCAGCGCCGAAGAAGTGCAGCAGCAGCGCGCGCGTGCGCTCGAGTACGTCGAAACCTCGCGCCACTACGCGCGACGGAGTCGCTCGTGAGTCGCATCGTGGCGGACGGGGACGACGCCGTGCCGGCGCGGCCGCGGCGTGGCGAGAAGCGCGCACTCCAGCGCCAGCGCATCCTCGAGTCGGCGCGCGGCGTCTTCTTCCGCGATGGCTTCATGGCCGCCAATCTCGACGAGGTTGCGTCGGGCGCGGGCGTCGCGAAGGGCACGCTGTATCGCTACTTCGAGAACAAAGCCGAGCTGTACGTCGCCGTGCTCTCCGTCAACGGCGACGTCTTCGAGCGCAAGATGCGCGAGACGATCGAACCCTCGCTCCCGCCCGCCGAACAGGTCCGGCGCATGAGCCGCTTCTACATCGAGCACTGGACGGCGCATCGCGAGTACTTCCAGATCTTCTGGGCGCTCGAGAACGAACCGGTGATCGGC
>JAGSPS010000241.1 GCA_018262315.1 Deltaproteobacteria bacterium
TGCGGAGACTCTCGCGATGAGCGACCCGATCGTGCGCGAAGAGTTCGCGGCCGAGGCGTCGCCGGACGAGCGCCGCCTCGAAGCGGCGCTGCGGCCGCGCACGCTCGACGAGTTCGTCGGGCAGGGCGCCCTGCGCGCGAATCTGCGGGTCTTCATCAGCGCGGCTCGCGCAAGGGGCGAGCCCGTCGACCACCACCTCTTCTGCGGCCCGCCGGGACTCGGCAAGACCGCACTCGCCTACGTGCTCGCCCGTGAGATGGGCGCCACGCTCCGGGCGACCAGCGGGCCCGTGTTGGAGCGTCCCAGTGATCTCGCTGCGCTGCTCTCGAATCTGGAAGCCGGCGACGTGCTCTTCGTCGACGAGATCCACCGGCTGCACCCAGCCGTCGAAGAGATCCTCTATCCCGCGATGGAGGACTTCCATCTCGACGTCATGATCGGGCAGGGCCCGAGTGCGCGTTCGATCCGCCTCGACCTGCCGCGCTTCACGCTGGTGGGCGCCACGACGCGAGCGGGCCTGCTCACCGCGCCGCTGCGCGATCGCTTCGGCTACGTCGCGCGTCTCGACTACTACCCGCCCGCCGATCTGGTGGAGATCCTGCGCCGTTCCGCGACGCGGCTCGGTGTGGACGTGGACAGCGAGGCGGCCGGCGAGATCGCGCGTCGCTCGCGCGGCACGCCGCGCATTGCGCTGCGCCTGCTACGCCGGGTGCGCGATTTCGCCCAGGTGGATCCGGCGCGTGACAAGGACGATCCGCAGTTCGCAGCCGTGACGCACGAGATCGCGCGCTTCGCGCTCGGCCGGCTGGAGGTCGACGAAGAGGGTTTCGACCGCCTCGACCGCGCCTTCCTGCGCACGCTGCTCGAAAAGTTCGACGGCGGGCCGGTGGGCGTCGACGCGCTGGCCGCGGCGCTCGGCGAGGATCGCGGCACGGTCGAGGATCTGCTCGAGCCCTTCCTGATGCAGGCGGGGTTCCTCGACCGCACCCCGCGCGGGCGCGTCGCGACGACGCGGGCCTGGGAGCATTTCGGCAAGACGCCCTCACCGACCGCGGTGCAGCGCCGCCTCTTCTGAGCGGGTCCGCCGAGCTTCGCGGCGGCAAGTTCCGCGCATCGCGCCTCAACACTCCTCTCGCACCAGCCGATACGGCTCGGGCCGGACTCGGGTGTCCGGAAGGCGCCGAGGCGGGGAGCCCACGCCGGGAGTCACGCTGATTCGTTCGCTCGTGAAGAGCCTCATCTTGCTCGCGGCCCTCGCGCTGATCGGCGCGGGCGGCGCCGGTCTCTATCTGGCGCGCGGTTCGAACGACGACCCGCGCGTCCGCGCCGGTCGCAAGCAGGTCGAGCAGCTCGGCAAGCAGGCCGGGGTGCCCGACAGCCGCACCGTGATCTACGGCAAGTTGCCGCTGGCTGCGCTCGGCGCGGGTGCCGTGTTGCTCGTCGCGACGCTGCTTGCCGGACGGATCCAGCTGCCGTCGCGACGGCTCGCCGAGGCGCACCCCGAGTCGAACGAGCGCGCCGAGCTCCCGCGCCTGGATCGCCGCTCGTCCCGCAAGGTCGAGCGCACCGCGCATACGCTCGCGAAGCGGGGTCAGCTCTACGAGGCCGCCGAGCTGTGCTTCGAGAGCGGCGTGCTCGATGCCGCCGCCGATTACTTCGTCGAGGCCAGCGAGTACGTGCGCGCGGCCGAGATCCGTCACGATCAGAACCGCTTCCTCGAGGCCGCCGAGCTGCATCTGAAGGCCGGCGACAACGAGACGGCAGGAACGATCTTCGCGTCGCAGGGCGACAACAAACGCGCCGCGGATTGCTTCCTCGCCGCGGGACGCATGACGGTGGCGGGCGAACTCTTCGAGAAGGCCGGCGACTTTCGTCGCGCGGGCACCTGCTATCGCGAAGCCGGCTTCGAGCGACAGGCCGCGCACGCCTTCATTCGCTGCCAGTCGTGGAAGGACGCCGCCGACGCTCTCGAAGCGGTGATCCTCGAGGAGCGCACCCGCACCGGCACCGGCCAGAACCCCCAACACGCGCGCGAGCTCCAGACGCTCGTCCTGCAGGCCGGCAAGCTGTACGACCAGGCGGGCGAACTCGAGCGCGCGGAGAGCGTGCTCGAGAAGGGCGGCTGCCATGTCGCCGCGGCGGAGGTGGCGCTGCGGCGCGGTCGCTTCGCGAAGGCCGCCGAGCTGTTCCTCGAGGGCAACCAGCCCGTGCGCGCCGCGGAGGTGTTGCAACAAAACGGCGAGGAGCAGGCGGCAGCGCGCATTCTCGGCGAGTACCACCGCGCGCGCGGCAGTGACCAGGAAGCGGCGCATTATCTCGAAGTCGCCGGCGAGTACTGCGCCGCGGGAGACGTCCACCGCAAGCTCGAAGATTTCGCGCGCGCGGGTCAGGCCTACGAGAAGGCCGGCGATCGCGCGCAGGCCGCCGACATGTATCGCGTTGGCGGCAACCCGGCGCGGGCCGCGGCGAACTGGGAAAAGGTCGGACGCTGGGAGGATGCGGCCAGCTGCTGGGAAGAGGCGGGCGACGCACGGCGGCGTGCGGCGGCGCTGCTGAAGGCCGGTCGTCTGCTCGACGCTGGCGAGATCTATCACAGCGAAGGTCTCGAGGAGGACGCCATCAAGGTGCTCCAGCAGATCCCCGCCGGCAGTCCCGACTTTGCCCCCGCCTCGGCGATCCTCGGTGGTGTATTCCAGAACCGCGGCCAGCTCGGGCTCGCGGTGATGAAGCTGCGCGAGGCGATCGGGCAGGGCGCCGTCGACCGCAAGAGCCTGCGGCTCCATTACACGCTCGCCACCGTCCACGAAGCCAACGGCGAGCTGCGCGAGGCGGTCGAGGTCTACGAGAAGATTCTCGCCTGCGACTACCACTACGAGGACGTCGAGCAGCGACTCGCTGCGGCGCGCTCGAAAGTGCCGGAGAAGCCGCGCGACGAAACGACGGCCGTCACGGATGGCGCGGCCTCCGGACTGCGAACGCAGCCGAGTCGCTATCAGATCGTCGGGGAACTGGGGCGCGGCGGGATGGGCATCGTCTACAAGGCGAAGGACACCGTCCTCGACCGACTCGTCGCCTACAAAGTGCTGCCCGACGCGCTCAAGGAGAACCCGCAGGCGCTCAAGAATTTCCTTCGCGAGGCCAAGAGCGCCGCGCAGCTCAATCACCCGAACATCGTGACCGTCTACGACGCGGGCGAGCAGGACGGCCGCTACTACATCGCGATGGAGTTCGTCGACGGCAACACGCTGAAGGAGATCGTGCGCCGGCGCGGCGCGATCGCGTCGGGCGGCGTGCTCCACGTGCTGGTCCAGATGTGCGAAGCGCTCGCCTTCGCGCACGACAAGAAGATCGTGCACCGCGACATCAAGACGGCGAATACGATGTGGACTCGCGATCGCAAGGCGAAGATCATGGACTTCGGTCTCGCGAAGATCGTCGAGGAAGTGCGCAATCACACGACGCTGGTCTCGGGGACGCCGTATTACATGAGTCCCGAGCAGACGCTGGGTCGCAACGTCGACTACCGCACCGACATCTACTCGTTGGGCGTCACGATCTTCGAACTGGCGACCGGCCAGCTGCCCTTCACCGAGGGCAACATTCCGTACCACCACGTTCACACGCCGCCGCCGGATGCGCGCGAATTGAAGCCCGACGTGCCGGCGCTGCTGGCGGAGATCGTCGCCCGCTGTCTGCGCAAGGATCCCGACGAGCGCTACCAGTCGGTGCGCGAGATCCTCGCCGAGGTGCGCGCTGGAATGGGCCGCTCGCGCGGCCAGGACAGCTGAGTGGCCGCACGGATTGCCCCGGTTTCGTCGTGATATTTCTATCACACCCGTAATGGCAACGTCACAGCTGCAACGCTCCCCCCGGCCGATCCCCAGGGGTTTCTGCGACGCTCTTTTTTGCGACGATTATTAGGGCTGCAGAATCAATCGGTTAGGTGGAGAAGTCGCGAGTCCCGATGGGGACGCCAGACTGGCATGGCGATTGCTTCGCTGGGGGCCGTCGATCGAGATGTCGGACTGTCACCTGGGCCGCGATCGACGCTGATATCGCGGATATGTCACCTGCGCTGATATGGGGGGAAGCGCTGTGCGACAACGCACCATTGCAGAGAAGATTTCATGCACCGGAGTCGGGCTGCACACGGGCAAACCCGTGCAGCTCACGTTGTACCCGGCGCGCGCCGGCTCGGGAATCGTGTTCGTCCGGACCGATCTGCCGAGCCCCGTCGAGATTCCGGCCTCGCCGGCGTCGCTGACGAGCAAGGCCCATCTGGCGACGACGCTCAGCCGGGGCGACGTGACGCTCGACACGGTGGAACACCTGCTCGCCGCGGCCTATGGGCTCGGCGTGGACAACCTCCGCGTCGAAGTCGAGGGCCCGGAGATCCCGGGCATGGACGGCAGCGCTGCGTCCTTCGTGTTCCTGATTCGCGCCGCCGGGATCTACGAGCAATCCGTGCCGCGCAACGTGTTGCGCATCGCGCGCCCGGTCGAGATCCGAGAAGGCCAGCGCCGGATCCGCATCGAACCCGGGCGCGGCTTTCGCATCAGCTACGAGATCGATTTCGAGCACCCCAGCATTGGCCGCCAGGCCCTGTACGACCTCGATCTCTCCGAAGAGAGCTTCGAGCGCGAGATCGCGCGCGCTCGCACCTTTGGGTTCGTCGACGAAGTCGATGCGCTCTGGCGGGCCGGTCGCGCGCGCGGCGCGTGCCTGGACAACACCGTCGTGCTCGACGCGACTCGCGTGCTGAACCGCGACGGTCTGCGCTTCCCGGACGAGTTCGTGCGCCACAAGGTGCTCGACCTGCTGGGCGACCTCGCTCTGCTCGGCGTTCGTCTGGAAGGTCACGTCCGCGTGGAGCGCGGCGGTCACGCGCTCCATCAGAAGCTCGTCGCAAAGCTCGCGGGCGAGCGCGTCGCACGCCGCGTCGAACAGGTGTTGCACAGCGCCGACGTCGTGCGTCCGCCGCTGCGCGCCGTCCTGGGTGGTCGCTCGGTCTGACCGCCTAGACGCCGAGCCGCAATCGAGGACGAAGGGGACTGTCCCTCCGGCCCGCGAACGAAGCTCAGGACCCGTCGGGCAGGGCGCGTCCTACAGCGAATCCAGCCAGGCGCGCATCGCGCGGTCGATCAGGTCGCGCGCGACGCCCGAGCCTCCGACCCACGGCGTGAGATCCGCCTCGACGGGCGCGAGCG
>JAGSPS010000043.1 GCA_018262315.1 Deltaproteobacteria bacterium
GCCCTGCACGGCCGGCGAGCCTTCGCCGAAGCTCACCGTGATCATGCGCCCGGTCGGGACGCCGAGATCGACGAGGTACTGCATCGCGGCGTTCGCGCGTCGTTCGCCGAGCGCGAGGTTGTACTCCTCACTGCCGCGCTCGTCGGTGTGACCTTCGAGCGTGATCGTCTTCCATTCCGAGCGACCGGTGATCGCCTGCCCGTTCGCCTTGAGGGTGGTGCGCCCGTCGCTGCGGATCGACGCGCTGTCGTAGTCGAAGTAGACCGAGCCGAGCTCTCTCACGCGCTCGGGCTCGCCCATCGCGGAGTCACTGTCGCGTCCGGTGCTGCTGCTGCCGTCGCTGAACTCGCTGCCGCCGCTGCCGCCTTCGAGGCCTTCCTCGTCCGCCTTCTTCTTGCTGCAGCCGAAGGCGACGAGTGCGACGACGACACCAACCACCGCGATCCGCGAGATCGCTGCTCGCTTCATGACTCTCCTCATCCTCGCGAGGGCCGCAGGGACCCTCATTTTTGCCGACCCAGTGTGGAGATTTCACGGGATCGGCGCAAGGCTACGTCACGCTGCTGCCGCAGCGCGGGGGCTCGATGACGACCGGTCCGTTCGAAGAGATGCGTTCAGCCATCGACCCGCCGGCGGGACTGCCGCCCGCGGAGATCGGCGCGGCGTTGCGCGGTTCCGACGCGGCGTTGCGCGGCGTCCTCGGCCTCGCGTGGCTCGCAGTGGCGTTGCACGCGCAGTCGCGATTCGCGGCGACGGGGCTCGCGATCTGCGCGGCGCTGTCGCTGCTCGGAGTCGCACCGCGCGCCGTCGCGACCGGCGGGACGCTGCTCGCCGTGCTGATCGCCACGGCGATCTGGAGCAACGGGGCGAGTATCGCGGCGACCGCGATGGGGCTGGTCGCTTTCGGCGCGCTGCGGTTGCGCATCCACGCAGGCGGCTCCGGCCGCTGGCTGCGCGACGTGCGTCGCCTCGAGCTGCGACGCGCCGCCGCGCTGGCCGCGACCGGCTTCGCGCTGGCGAAGCACCGCACCGGCGACGGCGGCGCCCTCGCGCGCGCCGGCGATCGCTACGAGCGCGAGGGCCGCGCGCGCGCCGCGCTCGCAACCCTCGGCGCGACGCCGTCGGCCGCGCTCGGGTCCGTGCGCGGCGTCGCGCAATGGACCGCTCGCGCGCTCGCCCGCTGGCCGAGTCTGCTGGGCCACATCGAGCGCGCTGCTTTGCGCTGGAGCGAGTGAGCTAGAGACCGAGTTCTTCGAGCGAGGCTTCGGCGAGCGAATCGAGGTCGGCGTAGCTGCGCGTCGGCACGCCTTCCGCGGCGAGTTCGGCGAGCGATCGCGAGCAGCGCGCGCGGCCGAGCCCGCCGAGCAGCGCGCGCGCGACGGTCCGGGCGGGCTCACCCGGTTCGGCGTCGAAGCGGCAGACGAGACACTCGGTCTCCTTCCGCTCGACCACGAGGTCGAAGACGATCGTGCAGACCCCTTCGGGCTCGCCGACGTAGGCGGCGAGGGCGTGCAGGATCCGGCTCCACGGGAGCGTGCGCTGCGCCGGCCCCTCGCTGAATGCGATCCCCCCCACCCCGATCTCGGCCCAGGGCAAGACCTCGACGCGATACCGGGAAGATGCGTCCTCGTACTCGCCCATCACGCTCCCTGTGTGACCCCGACTCAGCCCTCGGATCGGTCGCCCCCGGCGCCTCCTTGATCGCCCCGCGGGCTGTTGACTTGGGGAGGTTCTTGAAGGCAACCAAGGCAACGCGGCAGGAACGTTCCCAAGTCAACCGAGCGAGCCGCGCTAGGGTGGCGACGTGACACTCGCGAGTCGGCGGGGACGCGTATCGGATCCGTGGCGGAGCGAGCGCTCGTGCGTGCTGGCGCGCCGCGGGATGGTCTGCTCGAGCGTGCCGATCGCGGCGGCGGCGGGCGTCGAGATGCTGCGACTCGGCGGCAACGCGATCGACGCCGCAATCGCGGCCGCCGCGGTGCTGTGTGTGGTCGAGCCGATGATGACGGGCGTAGGCGGCGACGCGTTCGTGCTGCTCGGATCGGCAGCCGAAGGACGCGTCGTCGGTCTGAACGGCAGCGGGCGCGCGCCGGCGGGCGCCAGCGTCGACGCCTACCGAGCGCGCGGTCTCGGCGCGATCGCGCCGGGCGGCATTCTCTCCGCCACGGTTCCCGGCGCCGTCCACGCCTGGGAGACGCTGTCGCGCCGCTTCGGCGCCCTGCCCCTCGCGACCTCCCTCGAGCCCGCGATCCGCGCCGCCGACGGCGGCTTCCCGGTGACCGAACTCGTCGCGCACATCTGGGACCTGCTCCAGCGCCTCGGCGCGCTGCGCAACGACGCCGCCCGCGCGAGCTGGCTCGCGGCCGGCCGCGCACCGCGCGCGGGGGAGTGGTTCCGCGCACCCGGCCTCGCGCGCACGCTGCGCCAGATCGCCGAAGGCGGCGCCGCCGCGTTCTACGAAGGCGACGCCGCGCGCGCGATCGTCGCCGCATCGCGCGAGCACGACGGCTTCTTCGAGATGGACGACCTCGCGCGACACACCTCGACGTGGGCCCTGCCGATCGCGACGACGTATCGCGGCGTCGAAGTGCTCGAGCTGCCGCCGAACGGCCAGGGCCTCGCCGCGCTGCAAGCGCTGAACATTCTCGAATGCTTCGATCCGGCACCGCCGTCGAGCGCACTCGGCTGGCACCGCCGCATCGAGGCCGTGAAGGTCGCGTTCGCCGATCGCGCCGCGTACATCGCCGATCCCGAACACGCGCAGGTCCCCGTCGAAGCGCTGCTCGACAAGGGCTACGCACGTCGCCGCGCGGCGCTGATCGGCGAGCGTGCGCTCGAAGGCGTCGCAGCGGGACTCGAGAGCGACACGACCTATCTGTGCGCCGCCGACGAACACGGCAATCTCGTCTCGTTGATCCAGAGCCTCTTCACCGGCTTCGGCTCTGGCATCGGTTGCGGCGACACCGGCATCGTGCTGCAAAGCCGCGGCGCCGGCTTCGTGCTCGAACCCGATCATCCGAACTGCATCGCGCCGAACAAGCGCCCGTTCCACACCATCATCCCCGGCATGCTGCGGCGCGACGGGCGACCGCAACTGGCGTTCGGACTGATGGGCGGCGATGTGCAACCGCAATCGCACCTGAACTTCGTCGCGAACCTGGTGGACCACGGGCTCAATCCGCAGGAGGCGATCGACCGGCCGCGCTTCCGGTTTCAGGGCGAGCGCCAGGTGGCGATCGAGGCGCCGCAACTCCGTGTCGACGAGGGCGGCACGCTCGGCGACGCACTCGCGGCGCGCGGGCACACCGTGATCGCACCGGGCGAAGCGATGGCGGACGTGTTCGGCGGCGGACAGGCGATCGCGATCGAAGACGACGGGACGCTGGTCGGAGCGAGTGACCGCAGAAAAGACGGCTGCGCGATGGGGTGGTGGGGGTGAGTGGCTCGGCGCGGGGTCCCTACCCGGCTGCCCGACGCAGCGCTGCGTCGAACGACAGCCCCTCGTCCAATGCTGCTCGCCACTCCAGGTGCATGCGCATCCGATTCATCGCGACCGCGCCGACCAGCCGCCCCGCCCTGCCGTAGATCGCGACGAACTTGCGCTGCTCGAACGACCCGTCGACGACGCGCACCTCGTCACCCGCGCGCGGGCGACCCGCCACCGCGAGCTTCGTGTCGTACTGATCGCTCCACACGTACGGGACGGGATCGAAGGGTTTGGCGGCACCGGGACCGTCCAGCAGCCGCGCAACGGCGGCCTGCGCCATCAGGGCCGCGTTGGTCCAGTGTTCGACGCGCATCGACTCGCCATAGCGCGGGTTCATCCAGCGCGCGACGTCGCCGGCTGCGACGATGCCGGGCACGTTCGTCGCACACGACGCATCGCAGACCACGCCATCCTGCAGCGCGACGCCGGAACCTTCGAGCCACGCAGTTTCGGGTCGCACGCCGATGCCGACCACGACGAGATCCGCGGGCAGCACGCTGCCGTCGGCGAGGCGCACGCGCTCGACGCGGCGCTCGCCTTCGATCGCGGCGACGGCGACTCCCGTGCGCACGTCCACCCCGTGATCGCGGTGGAGCGCGGCGTAGAGCGCACCCAGCTCGGGACCGAGCGCCTGCGCGAGTGGATTGCCGAGCGCTTCGACCATCGTCACCGCCGCGCCGCGCTGGCGGCACGACGCAGCGACCTCCGCGCCGATGAAGCCTCCCCCCACCACGACGACGCGCGGCCCGGCTTCGAGCGCGCCGCGCATCGCGAGCGCGTCGTCGAGGGTGCGCAACACGAAGACGCCGGCGAGTTCGGGTTGACCGGGCAGCTTGCGCGGCGACGCGCCGGTGGCGATGACGAGTTTGTCGAAAACGACGGGGTCGCCGCCATCGAGTTCGATACGGCGCGCGGCGACCTCGAGTCGCAGCGCGCGGCGCCCGAAGTGTTGCTGCGCCGCGAAGCCCGCGAGACCGTTTCGCGCGAGAGCGATGCGCTCGGGACTCCACTCGCTGCGCAACACCTCCTTCGAGAGCGGGGGGCGGTCGTAGGGCTCGCGCGACTCGGCGCCGATCCAGTCGATGCGGCCCTCGAAGCCGCGCGCGCGCAGTGCCTCCACGGCGCGCAATCCCGCGAGCGACGCGCCGACGACGGCGACCGAGCGCAGCTCAGGCATCGCCGACTCCCAGCTCCTTCACCAGCTCGACGAACGACGCGAGCGTCCGATGCGGCCGCGGCGGAATCACCGGCGTCTTTGCGAGACGACTGCGATCGATCCACACCGCGTGGAGTCCCGCGCCGAGCGAGCCCAGCACGTCACACTCGTAGTTGTCTCCGGCCATCAGCGCCTGCGCGGGCGCGACGCCCACGGCCCCGAGTGCGCGCTCGAAGACGCGCCGGTCGGGCTTGCCGATCCCCGCTTCGCCTTCGACGACGATCACGTCGAAGAAGCGCGCGAGGTCGAAGCGCTCGATCTTGGCGCGCTGCGCTGCGGCGGCGCCGTTGGTGACGAGGCCGAGCGACGGCGCGCGTTCGCGCACGCGCGCCAGCGCCTCGAGAGCGCCGTCGAACGGCTCGAGCCGCTCCTCGCGCAGCGCCGAATACAGCTCGCTCGCCTCGGCGGCGAGCGCGGGCGCTGGGCGGCCGACGCTTTGGAGCACGTGCGCGAGCACGGCGCGGCGCGAGCCCGGCATGTCGAGGCGACCCCAGCGATGACGCTCGTCGTCCGACCAGAACCAGTCGCTGCTCGCGCGCAGTTGCGCCTGCACGGCGTCCGGCTCGATGTCACCGATCCGTGTGGAAAGGAAGTGGGCGACGGCGCGCCACGCCGCTTCGAGACCCTCCTGGTTGTCGAGGATCGTATCGTCGAGATCGAGCAACAGCGCCTCGATCGGTGATCCATCCCACTGCAGCACGGCGCGCAATGTAGCGGTAGCTTGCGCGCGTGCCCGACCCCGATCGCACCGTCGTGCTGCTGCGCTTCTCCGGCGAGATCGCCACCAAGGCGAAGCCGACGCGCGCGCGCTTCGAGGCACGCCTGCTGCGCAACGTGCGCGATGCGCTGCGCGCCGCCGGCGTGTCGGCGCCCGTCTCGCGGACGCGCAACCGCGTCTTCGTCGACACCCGCGACGCGCGCGCCGCCGACGTGCTGTCGCGCGTCTTCGGTGTGCAGTCGCTCGCCGTTGCGACGGTGCACCCGGCGGAAAAGCTCGACGAGCTGGTGCGCACCGCGTACGAGCACTTCAAGGCCGCCGTCGCCGGCAAGCGCTTCGCAGTGCGCGTGCGGCGCGTCGGCGATCGCGCAAAGATCCATCTCGAGTCGCGCGCCATCGAACGCGCGCTCGGCACTGCGCTGCTGCCGCTCGCCGCGCGCGTCGATCTCGACGATCCGGAATGTATCGCCGCCATCGAGCTGCACGAGGGTCACGCCTACCTGTGCGCGGCGGAGCGGCGCGGTCCGGCGGGGTTGCCGCTCGGCATCGAGGGCGGCGCCATCGCGCTGCTGTCGGGCGGCTTCGATTCGGCCGTCGCCGCCTGGCAGCTGCTGCGCCGTGGTGTCCGCCTCGACTACCTGTTCTGCAATCTCGGCGGCCGCGCGCACGAACTCGGCGTGCTGCGCGTCGCGAAGGTGCTGGCCGAGCGCTGGTCGTACGGCGACTTCCCGCACCTGCACGCGATCGAGTTCGAGGCGGTGGCGGCCGAGATTCGCGCGAAGACGAAGTCGCGCTACTGGCAGCTGATCCTGAAGCGCCAGATGTTGCGCGCCGCAGAGGTGGTGGCGGCGCAGCGTCGCGCCGAGGCGCTCGTCACGGGCGACGCGGTCGGCCAGGTGTCGTCGCAGACGCTTTCGAATCTCGCGGTGATCTCACGCGCGACCGAGCTGCCGATCCTGCGCCCGCTGGTGGGCGCGAACAAAGATGAGATCATCCGGCTCGCCGAGCAGATCGGCACCGCCGCGCTGTCGGCGGTGGTGGCCGAGTATTGCTCGATGGTGGCGACGCGACCGGCCACCCGGTCGCGCGCGAGCATCGTCGAGGCGGAAGAGGCACAGCTCGACCCGGAGATCCTCGAGCACGCCGTCGCGACCCGAACGGTCTTCGACCTGCGCATGCTCGACGTCGAAGCGCGCGGCATCCCGGAGCTGGAGGTCGACACGATCGCGAGCGACGCCACCGTGATCGACCTGCGCTCGCGCGCCGCCTTCGCCGCCTGGCACTGGCCCGGCGCGCTGCAACTCGACTTCGATCGCGCGCTCGTCGCCTACCGCTCCTTTGCCCGCGACCAGCGCTACGTGCTCTACTGCGAGTTCGGGCTCAAGAGCGTGCACCTCGCCGAGCTGCTGCGGCGGGGCGGTTTCGACGCCTCGAATTTCCGCGGCGGCCTGCGAGCGCTCGTGGCCTACGCGCGCGAGCGTCGCCTCGCCCCGCCCGATCTGCTCGAGTGACGCACCGGCTCTCGCAGCGGATGCTACTCGGCCTCGTGGTCGGCGCGGGCCTCGGCACGCTCGCGCACTTCGTGGCGCCGGATTCGGCGCGCGTCGAGGCGATCGTCGCGTATGGGACCGCGCCGATCGGCGCAATCTTCTTGCGGCTGCTGTCGATGCTGGTGATCCCGCTGATCGTCCCGGCGCTCGCGCTCGGCGTCGCCAGCCTCGGCGACCTGGGCAAGCTCGGCAGACTCGGCCTGCGCTTCCTGCTCTACACGGTCGCCGTGAGCGGCACCGCGGTGGCGCTCGGCGTCGCGCTGGTGGAGATCGTCGGGCCGGGTCGCGGCATGGATCCGGAACTCGTTGCGAAACTGCGGGCGAGCACGACGGTGGCGCAGGCGCCGTCGCCGCTGGCGGATCGCAGCGGCGCCGACTTCTTCGTGCAGCTCGTGCCGTCCAATCCCGTCGCCGCGCTGGCGAACGGTGACATGCTCGCGGTGATGGTGTTCTCGCTGCTGCTCGGCGTCGGCCTCGCCGCCGTGCGTACCGACGCGGCGCGGCGCCTCGAAGATGCGCTGCAAGGGCTCTACGACGTCGTGATGTGGCTGCTTGCGGTGGTGATCCGGCTGGCGCCGCTCGGCGTCGCGTGTCTGCTCTTCACCACCACCGCGCGCCTCGGCTACGAAGTCCTCGGCGAGCTGGCCGCGTACGTGGCGGTCGTGGTCGGCGGCCTCGCGATCCACATGCTCGTCACGTACTCCGCGTCGGTGCGCTGGCTCGGCGGCATGGACCCGCTCGCCTTCTTCCGCGCCATACGCCCGGCGATGCTGACGGCGTTCTCCACGGCGTCGAGCAACGCGACACTGCCCACCGCGCTACTCGTCGCGGAGAACGAACTGCACCTACCGGCGCATGTGTCGCGCTTCGTGCTGACGATCGGCTCGACGGCGAACCAGAACGGCACGGCGCTCTTCGAGGGCGTGACGGTGCTCTTCCTCGCGCAGCTCTACGGCGTCGATCTCGCGCTCGGCCAGCAGCTCGCCGTGGTCGGCGTCTGCGTGCTCGGCGGCGTCGGCACCGCCGGCGTGCCGGCCGGCTCGATCCCGGTGATCGCGATGATCCTCGGCATGGTGGGCATTCCGCCCGAGGCGATCGGCCTGATCCTCGGCGTCGACCGCTTCCTCGACATGTGTCGCACCACCGTCAACGTGACGGGCGATCTCGCCGCCGCCGTGGTGGTGGCGCGCGGTGAGGAAGCTCACCCGAATCCGGAACCCGGGTAGAGCAACCCGACCGCGATCCAGAACGCGCGCCGGAAGATCGGGCCGAACACGTTCCACGCGATCACGATGCCGGCGATCGCCAGCATCGGGTGGCGCGTCAACTCCTGGAAGCGGCGCGCCGCGGCGTCGCTCAGGAAGACCCCGACGGCGCCGGCGCCGTCGAGCGGCGGCAGTGGCATCAGGTTGAAGAGACACAGGATCAGGTTGAGCGTGAAGAAGGCGCTCACCAGGAGTGCGGCGGCGGCGGCCAATCCCTCGCTCACGGGCGCGACGATCGACGAGCCGCTCACCGTGTCGGGCACCGCGAAGACGCCCGCCGCGATGCCGAGCCAGATCGTCGCGCTCGCCGCCAGCACGAGCAGCAGGTTCGCCGCCGGTCCCGCGAGCGACATCCACGCCGCGCGCCGCGGATGGTTCGCGGCCCAGACCGGGTCGTAGGGCGCGCTCGCGTAACCGATCGGCCAGCCCGACGTGACCGCGGTGAAGAGCGGCAGCATCAGCATCCCGAACGGCTCGCGCCGGATGTGCGGCCGCGGGTCGAGCGACAGCTGTCCGCCGAGGTACGCGGTCGGATCGCCGCCGCGCTGCGCGGCCCACGCGTGGGCCGCCTCGTGCAGCGAGGTCGAAAACAAGAAGACCACGTACCAGACGAGACCGTCGAGCGCGCGGTCCAACTACGCGTCCCCTTCCGCGAGGCCGGGCAAGCCGTCGAGGCTCCGGGCGTTGTTGGCGGCGCGGTATGCGCGCAACCCCTTCGCGCCCTTGCGCGACGCCCAAGCTCCGAGGTGGTCGCGCTGGCCCTCGTAGCGGTAGAGCGGCACGCCGTAACCGCAGGTGTCGGCGATGCGCGTGACGTCCACGCGGATCACCGCGCGCGCGGACGCGTCGTGCGGGAAACTCGCCGCGAGTTCTTCGAAGCCAGCAGCACCCGCCTCGAAGACGGTCCCGCGGCCGTGGAAGCGCACGATGCGCGGCGGCCCCTCGAATGCACAGAACATCAGCACGATGCGTCCGTTCTCGCGAAGATGCGCGACGGTCTCGATGCCGCTGCCGGTGAGATCGAGGTACGCGACGCTGCGCGGGCCGAGCACGGCGAAGCTGTCGAGTCCCTTCGGCGAGAGGTTCACCAGGCCGTCGCCCGAAAGCGGCGCCGTCGCGACGAAGAACATGCGCTGGCCCTGCAGCCACTCGCGCATGCGCTCGTCGATCGCGTCGAAGAGCTTGCCCATGCGTTTCCCTTCAGAGCGGTTCGATCATTTCGATGCGGTTGCCGAACGGCTCGTCGGCGGAGGCGCGTCGCCCGCCGGCATCGCGAGCTGCACGGGGTCGATGGCGACGATCACGGCTTCGCGGGCGGCGGCGCGCCGACCGACGCGTGATCGACCAGGAAGCGCCAACCGGCCGCAGTACGAACCAGGACCTCGCTGGTGCGAACGGCCATCACAACGGGTTTGCCGTCCGGCCCCGGGAACGTCTGCTTCCACTGTCCGATCACCGAGATGTGAGACGGCGTGAGGAAGCGCGCGGCGAGCTGTTCGAGTTGCCCAACGGACGGCGGCTGACACGCGAGTGCGACGAGCTTGCCGATCTCCGCTTTGCCGTGCGCGACCCCACCTTCCATCGGGAAGATCGCCGTCGCGTCATCGGCGTAGAGAGCCGTCACGGCGGCGACGTCGCCCGCGTTGCAGGCGGCGCCGAAGCGCTCGTCCAGATCGCGCGCAATCGCGGCCGCGTCGGACGGCGGCGCGGCAGCGTCGTCGGACGGCGGCGCGCTCGCGCCGAGCGGGGCGTCGCGGTGTGCGGTCAACTCGCGCGCCGCGGCTTCGGCGTCGGCGCGCAACTTCGGTGTAACCCGCTCGGCGGAAGCGACGACGACGCGCTCGGCGGGGGGCGCGACGGGCGGCTGCGTTCGCATCACGAGAAAGAGCGCTGCCGCCGCAGCGGCCGCCGCGGCGAATCCCACGGGTGCGAGCCAGCGGCGCTGGCGCGGCGGGGTGCGGCGCAGCGGCGACGCGCCCGGCGGCGCGCCATTCGCTTCGTCGCGCAAGCGCGCAGCGAGCGCGCTGCGCATGCGCTCGCTTCGCGTCGCGTCCAGCGGTCCAGCGGCGACGCTTCGCAGCGCCGCGTCGACGCCACGCAACGCCGCGAGCCGCTGCGCACAGTCGCGACACGACGCCGCGTGCGCCCGCACCTCGGCGGCGCGCTCCGCATCGAGTTGGCCGTCGAGCAGCGCCGAGAGATCGTCGTCGAACGGCGCACAGCGCTCCGCAATCGGGTTCATCGCTCATCTCCGCCGATCAATTCGGCCAGCGCGCAACGCGCACGATGCACGAGCGCCTTCACCGACTTCTCGCTGGTCTCGAGACTCGCGGCGACCTCCGCGTACGAGAGCCCCTCGACGGCGCTCAGCCACAACGCGACGCGCTGGCGCTCGGGCAGCGTCGCCAGCGCCTGCTCGACGCTGTCGCCTACGCGTCGCGCGTGGGCGACGTCGTCGGCGCGGGGCGTGTCCGAGGCGAGCACCAGCACGCTGCCGTCGTCCTCCTCCTGGTCGGTGCTGCGGTGCGGGCTGCGGTGCCGCGGTCGCCGCAGCTCGTTGAGCGCGAGGCGTGTCGCGATCGTGTAGAGCCACGTCGAGAAGCGGGCGTCCGGCTGGTAGCGCTCGCGCGCGCGGTAGAGACGGAGAAAAGTCTCCTGCACGAGTTCCTCCGCCGAGGCGGCGTCGCGTACGATGCGTTCGAGATACCGGAGCAACGGGCCCGACCAACGGGCGAAGAGTTCGTCGAAGGCCGACTCGTCGCCAGCGCGCAGGGCCAGCATGAGCCGGACGTCGTCGTCGCCGTCGTGCAAGCCCGTCTCCGCTGTTCCGACCCAACCCGAGCCGCCCCGCCCGGTTGCGCCCAGTCGGGCCTGGTTGGGTCCAATGACCTGACGACGCAATAACTTGACGCCCAAATAACTTGACGCCCGGCACCGTCGCCTCAAAGGCGGCTGAGGAACTCGAGGATGGCGGCGTTCAGGGCTTCTGGTTCCTCGATGCTGACGACGTGGCCGGCGCGGGGGATCACGACCTTCTTTGCGTTCGGCAGCCTGGCGGCCATCACGTCGGCTGCGCGCAGATAGGCCTCGTCTTCCTCGCCGACCACGACCAGCGCGGGCACCGCGATCTGCGCCAGCTCGTCGATGCAGCCCGGGATCGGTCCCGAGACGCGGCGGCCGAAGTTCGCGACGCCGCGGGGCGACATCTTCGCGATCGCGCGCGCGGCGTGCTGCGCCGCGGGCAGCTCGGGGCGGCGGCCGATTGCGGTGGCGGCCGCGCGGCTGTCCACGAACGACTGGATGCCGCGCGTCTCGAGGTTCGTCGCGATGCGCTCGATCTGCGCGAGCCAGCCCGCTTGCGCGTCCGGGTTCTTGAAGCCCGGCCCCGTGTCGATCAGCACCAGCGCACTCACGCGCTCGGGATGACGCAGCGCGAAGTGCAGCGACAGGGCGCCGCCGAACGAGAAGCCGGCCAACACCGCCGGCGTCTTCGGCGCGCCCCAATCCAGCACGCGCCCGAGATCGTCGAGGACCAGGTCGAACGAGTACGCGTCGGGATCTTCGGGCGCGTCCGAGTCGCCGTGGCCGCGATAGTCCCAGAGCAGCACGCGATGGCCGGCGGCGACCAGCGGCTCGACCTGCGGGCGAAAGTTCTCGCGCGTGGTCGCGTAGCCGCACGAGAACAGGATCGGCGGACCCTCGCCGTAGCTCTCGACGTGGAGTCCGATGCCGTCGCGTGTCGCGACCCGCGCCACCTTCAGGCCTTCGCGCCGAGCCGTTTGCGCAGCGCCTTCGCCATCTGGTCGAGCTGATCCTGCATCGGACCGCGGATCGTGAACTCGGGGACGAGCGCCTTGGTGCGACCCTCGAGTTCGATGCGAACCCGCGTCTTCTGCTTGCGCTCGGTGAGCGTCACGGCGCCGCGCAGCTCGCGCCAGATGTGACCGTCGCAGACCTTCTCGAAGCGGACATCGCCGCCCGCCTCGTAGTCGAAGTGGAAGGTCGCAACGCCTTCGCGACCGAGCGCGGTGTAGTGACTCGCGATCGTCTTGCGCTGCCCCTTGCGCGCCACGATCTCCGTGGTGCCGCCCGGGAAGAGGTCGCAGAGGACCCCGTCGTCGGCGAGCAGCTGCGCCGCCTCGCCACGCGAGCGATCGACGTCGAACTCCTTCTCCATGCGCAAGAGCCGTTCTCCTCGCCGCGAGTGCGAGCCGTCAGTGAATCTCGATCCAGACCGATGGCGCGAGCACCGAACCCTCGCCCGCGATCGCGTCGAGCCAGGAACCGACGTTCGCGAACGCCTCGCCCCAGGGTAGTGCGGCCGCGACGCTCTGCGCGAGGTTCACGCGCAGCGCCTCGCGAAGCTGCTCGGCGAGCGGCTTGGGCGGCGGGTAGACCGCGAGCGCGACGTCGGCTTCGGCGGCGATGCCGACTTTTTCCTTCGCCTTGGCCACCGCGGCGCGCAGACCGCCCAGCACGTCGACGAGACCGCGCGTCACGGCCTGCTCACCGGTCCACACCCGCCCTCCGGCGATCGCGTCGATCTCGGCGACGTCGCGATTGCGGCCCTCGGCGACGCGCGCGAGGAAGCGCTGGTAGGTGTCGTCGACGTCGGCCTGCAGCCAATCGCGCGTATCGGGCGACAACTCGGGCATCATCAGGTTGATCTCGGCATGCGGGGCGCGGTCGAGCGTGGCGATGTTGACGCCGAAGCGCTCGAGCAGGCCGTGCAGCGAGGGTCGCACCGCGAAGACGCCGATCGATCCGGTGAGCGTGCCGGGCTGCGCGACGATCGCGTCGGTCGCCGACGCCAGGTAGTAGCCGCCCGACGCCGCGTAGTCCGAGAACGACGCCACCACCGGCTTCTTCTTGCGCGCCTCGCGGATCGCCTGCCAGATCTGTTCGGACGGGAAGGCACCGCCGCCGGGGCTGTCGATGCGCAGCACGATGGCGCGGATCTCGTCGTCCTTGGCGGCCTTCTGCAGCGCTTCGATCACCGTCTCGGACGCGAAGACCGGCGAGCCGGTGCGCGACATCGAGCCCTTGCCGCTCTGGATCGTGCCGGCGCCGTAGATCAGCGCGAAGGTCGCGCGCGGATCGAAGCCCAGCGACTCGATGTCGACCGCGGCGTAGTCCGTCGGTTTGATCAGCTGCTCCTCGCCGCCGAGCTCGTCGATCAGCGCCGCCCGGGTGCGCACGCCGTCGATCAGCTTCAGCTCCTCGA
>JAGSPS010000242.1 GCA_018262315.1 Deltaproteobacteria bacterium
CGAGTACTTCCGCGACGAAGAGGGCAAGGACGTGCTGCTCTTCATCGACAACATCTTCCGCTTCACGCAGGCCGGCTCGGAAGTGTCGGCGCTGCTCGGCCGCATCCCGTCGGCGGTGGGCTACCAGCCGACCCTCTCGACCGACATGGGCGAGCTGCAGGAGCGCATCACCTCGACGAAGAAAGGCTCGATCACCTCGGTGCAGGCGATCTACGTGCCCGCCGACGACCTCACCGACCCGGCGCCGGCCACCGCGTTCGCGCATCTCGACGCCACCACCGTGCTCTCGCGCCAGATCGCCGAGCTGGGCATCTACCCCGCCGTCGATCCGCTCGACTCGACCAGCCGCATGCTCGATCCGCAGACCGTCGGCGAGGAGCACTACAACGTCGCGCGTGGCGTGCAGCAGGTGCTGCAGCGTTACAAGGATCTCCAGGACATCATCGCGATCCTCGGCATGGACGAGCTGTCCGAAGAGGACAAGATCACCGTGGCGCGCGCGCGCAAGCTGCGGAACTTCCTGTCACAGCCGTTCAGTGTCGCCGAGCAGTTCACCGGAACGCCTGGCCGCTACGTGCGCCTCGAGCAGACCATCAGCGGCTTCAAGGAAATCCTCGAGGGCAAGCACGACGCGCTGCCCGAGCAGGCGTTCTTCATGGTCGGCACGATCGAAGAGGCCGTCGAGAAGGGCAAGCGGCTGGTCTGATGCCGCTCCAACTCACCATCGTGACGCCCTCGGGCGTGCGCTACGACGGACCGGTCGAGCGCGTGGTCGTGCCGGGCGCCGAGGGCGACTTCGGCGTGCTCCCCGGGCACGAGCGCTTCCTCTCGCCGGTGCGGATCGGGGAGCTGCAGCTCGAAACCGGGGGCTCGAACGGCAGCTGGGCCGCCGTCTCCGAGGGCTTCGCCGAGGTGTCGGGCGACAAGGTCGTGCTGATGGTCGACTCCTGCGAGTTCGCGGCCGACATCGACGCCGCCCGCGCCGAGCGCGCCCGCGCCCGCGCCGAGCGCGAACTCGAGCGTCTGAAGCAGAGCAAGAACGACGAGACGATGTTCAAGCTGGAAGAAGCCGCATTGCACCGCGCGCTGATCCGGCTCCAGGTGTCGAAGCGCGGCATCTAGCGTTCGCGACGCACGCGACGGCCGCGGTCGCGGCGCCCACTTCTCTCAGGGGTTCGACTTCACCGGTGTCGCCTTGAGCTTCGCCTTGCCGGCTTCGACGACGACGCGGAAGCGCACCTCGGCGCAGCCGTAGCGCTGCAGGATCGCGGCGCGCTGTTTCTCGACGAGTTGGTCGAGCTTCTCGCGCGAGACTCCCGAGACGTCCTCGCCGCAGCTCGCGCGCGCGTTGCGATACGCCTCGAAGAGGTCGGTGCCGCCGGCCGTGACCTCGTCGGTATTCCGCTTCGACGACCGGGTGGGTTCGGCCGGCACCTCGTCGCCGATGCCGCGCTCGCGTTCGTGCAGCTTGGCCTTGAAGACGTGGCGCTCGTAGGTCCCCGCTTCGATCTTGCGGAGCGTCTCGTCCCACTGCCGACGCATCGCGAAGAGGCGCGAACACAGCGTGTTGAACTTGAAGCGCAGCGCCGTGTTCTGGATGCCGATGTTCGAGTAGCGGGTGACCAGCTTGTTCACCTCGCCGCGGGTCAGCACCGGCTCGCGCGGCCGCGAACCGATGAAGTACTGGTCGTACTCGAACTTCAGCTGCTTGATCTTGTTGTCGAGGACGAGCATGTCCTCGGCGATTTCGTTCGTAGACGAGGGCGGCGGCGCGTTCGGCACGCGCTTCGGATCGGAGCGCCGCGGCGCGGTCTTGAGGGTGGAATCCCCCGCCGGGACTTCGACTAGACTCGCCACGCATGCCCCGGCTCTGGCTACACGACGCGGTCCTGGTCGATCCCGAAGCGCCCACGGAGGCGCCGGGCGCTCTGCTGCTCGAAGACGACCGGATCGCGGCTCGACTCGGACCCGCCGAACCTGCGCCCGCCGGTGCAGAGGCGATCTCGCTGCACGGCGCCCGACTCGCGCCGGGATTCGTGGATCTGCACTTCCACGGCGAACTGGCTGCCTGCGATCTCGATGACGCAGTGGGCGCGCTGCGTCGAGCCTCTTCGTACCTCGCGCGTCATGGAGTCACGGCATTTCTCGCGACCACGGTCGCCTGGCCGGCGTCCGAGCTACGTCTGCGCATCGAGCGGATCGCGTCCGCACTCGCCCAAAGTGACTGGCCTGGCGCCGTGCCGATCGGCATCCACCTCGAAGGCCCGTGGATCCGGCCCGAGGCCGCGGGCGCACAGCCGCCGGGCGGCATCCGTCCCTACGATCCGGCCGAGGGCGCCGCGATCTTCGATCGCGCCGGCTCGGCGCTGCGACTTGTGACGCTTGCACCCGAGCTGCCTGGCGCGCGGCGGCTCGAAGCCGATCTCGCGCATCGCGGCGTCGCG
Source organism: Deltaproteobacteria bacterium (assembly GCA_018262315.1). Taxonomy (GTDB): domain Bacteria; phylum Myxococcota_A; class UBA9160; order UBA9160; family PR03; genus PR03. Next base: position 2,445 of record JAGSPS010000242.1, read on the forward strand.
ATCGCCGTCGGACACACGCTCGCGAATGACGCGGACCTCCGCGCGTCCGTCGCGAACGGCGCCTGCCACGCGACGCATCTCTTCAACGCGATGGGCTCGCGGCACCATCGCGAGCCCGCGCCCGCCGCGCGCGCCGATGGCTTCGCGGCCCTCGTCCTCGAAGAGGAGCGGCTCGGCTGCGACGTGATTGCGGACGGTGCGCATGTACACCCCGATTGGCTCCGCCTCGCGGCGCGCACCAAGCGATCGCGGCTGATCCTGATCAGCGACCGCATCGACGTTCCGCAGGCGGCATCGGCGACGCCCGCGTGGCTGGCGGCCGATCGACTCACGAGCGACGGCGTGGCCTGGCGGCTGCCGGACGGCCGCCTCGCCGGTTCTCTGCTCACGCTCGACGCGGCGATCCGCAACGTTGCGTCATGGAATGTGATGCGTTCGCATGACGCAGTCGCGGCCTGCACACTGCGGCCGGCGCGACTGCTGGGCGTCGAACACGCGCACGGAACACTTCGCGCCGGAGCACGTGCGGATCTCGTCGCGCTCTCGGACGCCGGCGACGTCGCCGCGACCTGGGTCGGAGGTCGCGAGGTGTTCCGCGCGACGCCCCGCTGAGCGTTCAGCCCGCGAGCAGGCGATCGAGGTCGATTGCGCCCGCCGGGACCCGCGCTTCGGCCGGGAGCGACTCGACTTCGCCGGCGAGGCGGGCGCCGAGCGACTCGCGCAGCGCGGCCAGGTTGGCGCGGTCGGACGACGAAATGACGCGGGACCCGTGCGAGATTACGACCCCGGCGAGCACGAGACCGCGCCGTTCGATTGCCTCGAGCGTCAGCAGGGTGTGGTTGATGGTGCCCAATGACGCGCGCGTCACGACGACCAGCGGCGCGTCGAACTCCGCCGCGAGATCGGCCATCGAGTAGCCGGCGCGGATCGGCACCAGGATTCCGCCGGCTCCCTCGATCAGCAGGAACGCGTGGCGCCGGGAGAGTTCCGCATGGGCGGCGCGGATCACTTCGAGATCGACCGTACGCCCCTCGTGCGCGGCTGCGACGCTCGGCGCCGCCGGAAGGGCAAAGCGCTGCGGGCAGACGAGGTCGAGCGAATCGGTCGCGCCCGCTGCTTCGCAGAGCGAGATGGCGTCGAGGGGACCCTGGGTTCCCACGCCCGTCTCGATTGGCTTCATGACGCCCACGTCACGGTGGCGGCGGCGCAGCGCCGCGGCGATCGCGCCGGCCACGACCGTCTTGCCGACGCCCGTGTCGGTGCCGGTGATGAAGAGGCCTCGCGATCTTCTAGCGGGCACGAGTGGAGAGTCCTTCGGCGAGAACGGTCTGGCTGGCCATTTCGTCGCAGAGCGCATCGGCGAAGGCGTCGATCTCAGAGTCCGTGTGGGTTGCCATCGGCGTCACGCGCAGGCGGGCGGTGCCTTCTGGCACCGACGGCCAGCGGATGCCCTGGGCATAGAAGCCGCGCTCGAGGAGTCGCTCGCAGGTCGCCATCGTCATCGCATTGTCACCGATCCGGACCGGCACGATATGCGTGGTGCTCGGCGCGGTCGAGATGCCCGCCTGCGCGAGCCGTTTGCGCAGGCGCGTGGCGTTCGCCTGCAGGCTCTCGCGCCGCCACGGCTCGCGCGCGACGAGTCGCAGCGCCGCGCGCGCCGCTTCGACCTGCGGCGGCGCGAGCGCGCACGAGAAGATGAACGGGCGGGCGGTGTTGACGAGCAGCTCGCGCAGCGCGACGCCACCCGCGACGAACGCCCCGAACGAGCCGAGCGCCTTGCCGAGCGTGCCGACGAGGACGTCGATGCCATCGGCGACACCGAGCAGCTCGGCGCTGCCGCGACCCCGTGCACCGAGCGCGCCGATGCCGTGCGCGTCGTCGAGCAACACCATCGCGTCGTGCCGGCGCGCCACCGGCACCAGCTCGCGCAGCGGCGCGAGGTCGCCGTCCATGCTGTAGACGCCGTCGAGCACCACGAGCACGCGCCGATGCGCCGCCGTTGCGGCGCGCAGCACCGCGTCGAGCGAGTCCGCGTCTCCGTGCTCGAAGACGTGCACCGCGGCGCGCGCGAGCCGGCAGCCGTCGATCAACGAGGCGTGCACGAGCGCGTCCGAGACGACCGCGTCTTCGGGCCCGACCAGCGCCGGGATTACCCCGGCGTTCGCCATGTAGCCGGTCGAGAACGCGAGCGCGGCGGGCGTGCCGAAGAACGCGGCCAGCTCTTCTTCGAGTCGCTCGTGCAGCGCGAGGTTGCCGCTGATCAGGCGCGAGCCGCCGGCCGCGCAGCCGTAGTCGCGCGCGGCGCGTGCCGCCGCCTCGACCACTTCGGGGTGTCGCGCGAGATCGAGGGAATTGCTGCCCGCGAAGAGCAGCACGTCGCGCCCGTCGACCCGCATGCGCGGCGCCTGCGCACCGTCGAGGACGCGCATCCTGCGATACGTCCCGCGCGCGCGGATCGCGCCGAGCTTTTCGCGGGCGACGTCCTCGACGCTCATTCTGCCGGTGCGGAGCCGTCCTGCTGCGCTTCGCTCGGCTGCGGCTCGCTGCGCACGCGGGCCGCAGGTCCGCGCTTGCGGGCAGCGATCTCCGGGCGCAGTACCTCGGCGCCGCCACCGGGAATCTCGAAGTGCACGGCCCCCTCGTCGTGTTCGAGATAGAGCGGGTTGCCGTCCACCTCGAAGCCGGCGTCGGTGATCATGCGATAGGTGTCCTTCACCGCGTCGCCACGCGTCGTGAGATAC
>JAGSPS010000243.1 GCA_018262315.1 Deltaproteobacteria bacterium
CGGGTTTCATCGTCGAGGATCGCGGCATCGCGCGTGCCGAGTATCCGATCCTGCGCGGTGGCGAACGCGTCGGCGTCGTGACATCCGGTTCGCCCTCGCCGACCCTCGGAAAGTCGATTGGGCTCGGCTACGTTCCGCCGGCCCTCGCGGTCCCCGGTACAGCGGTCGAGATCGGGATCCGCGAGCGCGCGGTGGCGGCCCGCATCGTCGCAACCCCTTTTCTTTGACCTGGCTTTCCCGGCCTGAACTCGTCCAAGGAGACCCCGTGGCGGACTACGAGATCCCGGCCGAGCTGCACTACACGCGCGAAGACGAGTGGTGTCGGCTCGAGGGCAATCGCGTCGTGATCGGCGTGACGGACTACGCGCAGCAACAGCTCGGCGACGTCGTCTTCGTGGAGCTGCCCGCCGTGGGCACCACGGTCGAACGCGGCGAACCGTTCGGCGTGATCGAGTCGGTGAAGGCCGTGTCCGATCTCTACGCACCGGTGACCGGCGAAGTCGTGGAGGTCAACGCGGACCTCACCGACCACCCGGAACAGGTGAACGAGGACTGCTACGGCGACGGCTGGATGATCGCCGTCGTGGTCAGCGACGGCTCCGACCTCTCGGAGCATCTCGACGCAGCGACCTACCGCCGTCACGTCGAGGAACGCGGCCAAGAGTGAGTCTCCCGTCCCCCCGCTACATTCCCCATACCGAGGACGATGTCCGCCTGATGCTCGCCGCCATCGGGGTCACCGACCTCGATGCGTTGTTCGCGAGCGTTCCCGAGAAATTGCGCCTGGCGCGAGCGCTGGCGATTCCGCAGGTCGCGAGCGAACAGGAAGTGGCGGCCGAACTCGCCGCGCTCGCCGCGCGCAACGTGAACGCCGGCAGCCACGATTGGTTCCTCGGCGCCGGCATCTACTCGCACTACGCGCCGACCGCCATCGACGCGCTGATCTCGCGCGCCGAGTTCACCACCGCCTACACGCCCTACCAGCCGGAGATCAGCCAGGGCACGCTGCAGACCATCTTCGAGTGGCAGACGATGATCTGCGGGCTCACCGGGCTCGAGGTCTCGAACGCCTCGCTCTATGACGGAGCTTCTGCCACCGCCGAAGCCGTGTTGATGGCGATGCGCCTCGCGCGGCGGCACAAGGTCGTCGTCGCGCACGGTTTGCACCCGCACTACGGCGAAGTGCTCGCGAGCTACGTGCGCGCGCTCGACGCCGAGATCGTCGCGGCGCCGCGCGCCGCCGATGGTCGCACGGCGCCCGTGGACGCCCTGGTCGACGACGAGACCGCCTGCGTCGTCGTACAGCAGCCGAGCTTCCTCGGGCCGGTGCAGGACCTCGCGGCGATCGGCGCGGCGGCGCACGCGCGCGGCGCGCTCTTCGTCGTGGTGGTGAACGAAGCGCTGTCACTCGGCCTGCTGCGGGCGCCGGGAGACCTCGGCGCCGACATCGTGTGTGGCGAAGCCCAGAGCTTCGGCGTGCCGATGAGCTTCGGTGGACCGGCCCTCGGATTCCTCGCGACGCGCGACCGCCATGTGCGACAGATGCCCGGGCGCCTGTGCGGCGAAACCGTCGACTCGCGCGGCAAGCGGGGCTTCGTGCTGACGCTCTCGACGCGCGAGCAGCACATCCGCCGCGAGAAGGCGACGTCGAACATCTGCACGAATCAGGGCCTCTGCCTGCTGATCGCGACGGTGTACCTGTCGCTGCTCGGGCGCGTCGGTCTCGCCAAACTCGCGCGACTCAACTTCGCCAAAGCCGAGTACATGAAGCAGCAGGTCCGCCAGACGTCCGGTCTCGGGCTGCCGCTCCCCGCGCCGACCTTCAACGAGTTCGTCGTGTCGGTGCCCGATGCGCCGGCGGCGCTCGCGCGCGCTCTCGACGCGGGGATCGTCGGCGGCCTCGACCTCGCACCCTACGCGCCGGAGCTCGGTTCCTCGCTGCTCGTGTGCGCGACCGAGCTCAGCACGCGCGACGCGATCGACCGCCTGATCGCGGCGCTGGCGGGGCGGACGTCGTGAGCAGCGAACGCGGTCGCGACGCCGGACCCGAGCGAATCGGCAACGCCACCTACGGGCTCTCGTGGGAGGAGCCGCTGCTCTTCGAACGCAGCCGCCCGGGACGCGTCGGCTATTCGATTCCCGAAGCCGACGTGCCGCTGGCGGAGCCCGAGTCGGTCTTCGAAGCAGGCTTCCTGCGCGACGATCTGCCCGCGCTGCCGGAGCTGTCCGAGGTCGATGTGGTGCGTCACTTCACGCGGATCTCCACCTGGAACGCCGCGGTCGATCTCGCTCTGTACCCGCTCGGCTCCTGCACGATGAAGTACAACCCCAAGATCAACGAGTGGGCGGCGCGCCTGCCCGGCTTCGCGAGCATCCACCCGCTCCAGCCAGCCGGCACCGCGCAGGGCGTGCTCGAACTGTGTTGGCGACTCGAACAGGCGCTCGCTGAAATCTCCGGCATGGATCGGGTGAGCATGCAGCCCGCCGCGGGTGCGCAGGGCGAGCTGACCGGGATCATGATGGTCCGCGCCTATCACGAACACCGCGGTGACGCGCGCAACATCGTGCTGGTGCCGGACTCGGCGCACGGCACCAATCCCGCGAGCGCGGCGCTGAACGACTACCGGGTCGTGACGATCCCCTCCGGTCGCGACGGCATCCTGCACCCCGAGGCCGTCGCGAAGGTGATGACGCCCGACGTCGCGGCGCTGATGGTCACCAACCCGAACACGCTCGGGCTCTTCGAGACGCACATCGCGGAAATCTGCGACATCGTGCACGCGCACGGCGGTCTCGTCTACGGCGACGGCGCCAACCTGAACGCCCTACTCGGCATCGCCCGGCCCGGCGACCTCGGCATCGACGTGATGCATTTCAACCTCCACAAGACCTTCTCGACACCCCACGGTGGCGGAGGCCCCGGCTCGGGACCCGTCGGCGTGAAGAACATCCTGGCGCCGTACCTGCCCGTCCCAATGGTCCGCAAGCGCGCCGGCAGCGAAGGAGAAGGCTTCGCGCTCGACTACGAGTTCCCGCACTCGATCGGCCGCGTGCACGCAAACTTCGGCAACGTGGGAATGCTCGTGCGCGCCTGGGCGTATCTGCGTTCGCTCGGACCCGAGGGACTGCGGCTCTGCGCGGAGATGGCGGTGCTGAACGCCAACTACCTGCTCGCGCGGCTGCGCGGCGCCTGGCACGTGCCGATCGACAGGCCGGTGATGCACGAATGCGTGTTGTCGGACAAGCAGCTGGAGCCCTTCGGCATCACCACGCTCGACGTGGCGAAGCGGCTGATCGACTACGGCTACCACCCGCCCACGGTCTACTTCCCGCTGATCGTGCACGGTTCGATCATGATCGAGCCGACCGAGAGCGAGAGCCTCGAAGGACTCGACCGCTTCGCGGACGCCATGCTCGCGATCGCCGAGGAGGCGCGAAGCGATCCGGAGCACGTGCGCACCGCGCCCCATCGCACGCGACTCGCGCGCCTCGACGAGACGCGCGCCGCCCGCCATCCCGTGTTGCGATGGCAGCCCGAGTCCTGAGCGCGCGGACGCTGCTCGCGACCGCCCTCGCGCTGGGCGCACTCGGTTGCATCCAGGACGACGGCACGCGCTTCGACCCGATCCCGGGCCGCCAGCGCATGTCGGCCGACAGCGAGCGAGAAGTCGGCTGGCAATTCGACCAGAAGGCGCAGCAGGTGCTGCCGATCATCACCGACCTCGCGGTGCTCGAGTTCATGAGTGACCTCGGCAACGTGCTCGTCGAGGGGCTCGGCGAGCAACCCTTCGACTACCGCTTCCGCGTCGTGGCGAACCAGGAGCTGAACGCCTTCGCGGTGCCGGGCGGTTACATCTACATGCACTCGGGCACACTGCTCACGGCGGGCGACGTCGAGGAACTGGCGGGCGTGCTCGCGCATGAACTCGCGCACGTGAAGGGCCGCCATCAGGCGCGCATGGCGCAGGAGATCGCGATCCCGAACATCCTCGCATCGCTGGCGGGGATCGCGGCCGGGGCGGCGACCGGCAGCGCGGGACCGCTGGTCGCGGCGCAGGGGCTCAACGTCGCGCTGCAACTCCAGTACACGCGTCAGTTCGAGGACGAGGCTGATCGCGTCGGCGCCGTGTTCCTGACGCGCGCGGGCTGGCATCCGGACGGCATGGTGCGGTTCTTCGAGCGCATCCTGCTGGAGAAGCAGCAAGGTCCCGAGGGCTTCATCCCGCCCTATCTCTACTCGCACCCTGCGGTCGAGACACGCATCGATGTCGTGCGCGGCCTCGACGAGAAGCTCCAGCCAATGACGTCGCCACCGCGACTCGACGATCGCTTCAAGGCGATGCAGGGACGACTGGCGTATCTCGTCGCGCATCGCCGCGGGGCGCTAACCGACACGCCCTCCTACGACCGCGCGCGCAACGATGTGCTGCTCGAAACGGCCGGCCGCCAGCGCCAGGCGGGCGAGACCGAAGCGGCGCTCGCGACGCTCAGCGCCGCCGAAGACCAGGAACCGAAGGATCCCCGCGTGGCGGTGCAGCGAGGCGAAATCCTCGCCGCCGCGGGCCGACCTGCCGATGCGGTGGTCGCGTTTCGGCGCGCCGTCTACCTCGACGCCAACCCGCCTTCGGTGCTGCTCGCGCTCGCGCGCGCGTATCGCGACGCCGGCGATCACCGCAGGGCGGTGTTCTTCGCCGAACAGGCGGTGTGGCGCGCCGGCACCAAGGGCACGCTGCGGCTGCAGGCCGAGCGCGAACTCGAACGCATGATCTTCCCGGTCGTCGCCGAGTCCGGCTTCGGCGACGGTCCCGCGCGGAGCGTCGCGGGCACACTCCGCGCGCCCACGACGCAGACCGTCGTGCACAAGGGCGACGGCCCCCTGCAATGGTGGGCGCGCGTCAGCCCGCACCATCTTCCGTGGGGCGGCTACATCACGGTGCGCTGGATCGACCCGAGCGGAGGCGTCGCCCGCGAAAAGAAGCCGCGCCACTTCCAGCGCGTCTACATCGCCGACAAGTACGACTTCGAAGACGCCCCGCGCGGTGACTGGAAGCTGGAAGTCCTGCTCGCCGACGACGTCGTGCACACCGAGACGATCCGCGTCACGGACTAGGGGGCGGACCCAGGATTCTCGGGAGCCGATGCGTGGGGCGCGGGGGCGTGACGTTCGTCCAGGACGTCC
>JAGSPS010000244.1 GCA_018262315.1 Deltaproteobacteria bacterium
ATGAAGCTCGCCGGCGATTCGTGGGCGGCGCTATTTCCGAAGAAGAAGGAAGGCGCGCCACCGGGGCGACCCTTCGACGTGCGCGAGTGGCAGAGCGCGGCCGCGCAGATCGGAACCTCCGCCGGCGAACTGCGCGCGCTGGCCGTCGAGATCAACACACTCACGGGCGGGACGAAGCTCGAAGCCGCGGTCGATCACGCGGCATGGCGCGCCGCGCAACTCGTCGCGCTGTTCTTCGCGCTGCTGGTGGGATACCGGCTACTCGCGTGGCGTCTCGGGCGCGGGAGCCGCGGCGACTGAGTGGCGCGACGCCTGCTGTACCCAGTAGTCGTACGGGTGCAGCGTTGGGTCGCTGCGGATCCAATCGCCCGAGCGCTCGACCGCGCGCACGATCGATGCCGCGTCGCGCCGGCGGAGCGCAGCGCGAAATCCTGCTTCGAGCGCTTCGAAGCAGCACTCCGCCCTCTTCCCGTCGACGAAGGCTCCGAACTCGTCGATCCAGCGCTGCTCGCGCGGGGACGGCAGATGCGGAAGCCGCAAGACGAGGCTGTGAAGGTCCGCGACCCGCCGACGAGCGCATAGGCGACGCCCGCGGTGTCGAGTTCGCCCGTCACGCAATGCAATTCTTCGTAGAGATCCAGCGCGTCGAGAGAGACCTTACGAATCGACGCCGCGCCCGCCCGCGCGCCTGCGCGAGCCGCCCAGCCGAGATACCGTCGCGACTCCTTCGCCAAGAGACCAATCGTGGGCAGCTATGGCATGAGCGACGAAGTCCGCGTGTTGCGCGAGCGGAACAGGGACTCTGGGCGCTCGGTCATCCGGTCGAGATCGGCGGCCAGGGCATCCCGTTCATGTCGTTCGTCTTCCTGAACGAGATCATCGGTCGCTCGCACTGCGGACAGGCTGCGGTCGGCTCGCTGTCGATGCAGGACTCGATCATGCTCCACCTCTACGGCACGGCCGAGCAAAAGAAGCGCTGGCTCGAACCGCTGGTCGCGCTTCTCGTCGATCCTGGTGCCGACCGACGCGCCCGGCTACGAAATCGTGCGCGTGGTACCGACGATGGGCCACACCGGCGGCGCGCACTGCGAGATCCGCCTCACCAATGTGCGCGTGCCCAAGGAGAATCTGCTCGGCAAACGCGGTCCGGGCTTCGTGATCGCGCAGAAGCGGCTCGGTCCGGGGCGCATCTTCCACTGCATGCGCTGGCTCGGGCAGGCGCAGCGCGCGTTCGAGCTGATGTGCCAGCGCGCCAACACACGCTGGGCGCACGGCTCGCTGCTCTCGGAGAAGGGCGAGATCCAGCGCTTCGTCGCCGAGTCCGCCGCGGAGATCCAGGCCGCGCGCCTGATGACGCTCGACGCCGCGATGGCGATGGACGCGGGCACCGAGGCGCGCGTCGAGATCTCGCTCGTGAAGTTCTGGGGCGCGGCGATGCTGCACAACGTGATCGACCGCGCGATCCAGGTGCACGGCGCCCTCGGCGTCACCAGCGACACGCCCCTCGAACGCATGTACCGCGAAGCCCGGTATGCGCGCATCTACGACGGACCCGACGAAGTCCACCGCATGGTCGTCGCGCGCCGGCTGCTGAAGGACCCCGGCTCCGCGCCCTGGGCGTAGCTTCGAACCTTCGAACGGTGCCGGGCACCGTTCCTACTTCTCGTCGCGGCGGAGCATGCCGGTTGCCAGGGCGATCACGGAGCCGATGTCGGCGAGGTTCGCCGGGACGACGAAGGTATTGCCGGTCTTCGCGAGCTGGCCGAACTGCTCGACCCACTGCTCGGCGATGCGCAACTGCATCGCGTCGCGGCCGCCCTCGGTGCGCAGCGACTCGGCGACCTGCCGCAGCCCCTCGGCCGTCGCCGTCGCCACCGCGAGGATCGCCGCCGCCTGCCCCTGCGCCTCGTTGATCTGCTGCTGCTGACTCGCCTCGGATTGCTTGATGACCTGCTGCTTCTCGCCTTCGGCCTGGTTGATCTTGGCGTCGCGCTCGCCCTCGGAGGTGAGAATTACCGCGCGCTTCTCGCGCTCGGCGCGCATCTGCTTCTCCATTGCCGAGAGGACGTCGACGGGCGGGGTGATGTTCTTGATCTCGTAGCGCAGCACCTTCACGCCCCAGGGTTCCGAAGCCTTGTCGAGCTCGCTCACCACCTGCAGGTTGATGTGACCGCGCTCTTCGAAGGTGCGGTCGAGTTCGATCTTGCCGACTTCGGAACGCAGCGTCGTCTGCGCGAGCTGCGTGATGGCGAATAGGTAGTCGGAGATCCCGTACGAAGCGAGTTCGGCGTTCAGCACCTTGAGATACAGCACGCCGTCGACGTGCACCTGGACGTTGTCGCGGGTGATGCAGATCTGTTCGGGGATGTCGATCGCGTTTTCCTTGAGCGAGTGCCGGTAGGCGATGCGCTCGACGAAGGGCACCAGGATCGCGAAGCCCGCGTTCAACGTGCGGCTGTACTTGCCGAGCCGTTCGATCACGTAGGCGCTCTGTTGCGGCACTACCACGGCCGTGCGCGCGACCACGATGATCGCCAGCACCACCAGGAAGAGAACGGGGATCAGGGTTTCCATCGGCCCTCCTGCCGCGATCAGCTCTCGCGGCGGACTTGAAGCGTGAGACCGTCGAGGCGCTCGACGCGCACGCGCGCGCCGGACTCGAGCACCGCGTCGCCAACGTTGCGCGCCGACCAGCCGGTTCCGCGCAGCTCTACGAGCCCCACCGCGCCGGGCGCGAGCGACTCTCGCGCCACGCCGATCTCGCCGGCCAGCGTGTCGTCGACGCGCGGTACCTCGGTGCGGTGCAATCGCGCCTTCAGCCAGCCGCGGAAGAACACCAGCGACACCACCGAGAGCACGCCGAAGATCGCCCACTGCGCCCAGACCGGCGCGTCCACACCGAGCAGGCCGAGCAGGCCCACGGCAACGGCCGATGTGCCGAGGAAGACCAGGAAGAAGTCCGTCGGGATCACGAACAGCTCGGCCGCGAGCAGCACGGCACCGACCACGATCCAGCCCCACCACGGCATCGCGTGCGTCCCCTCCTGCTCTAGAGGATTCCGCCGAGCCGCGTCTCGAGATCGACGCAGATCGACATGGAATCGAGCTGTATGCAGCGATCGAGAGTAGCCACACCCTCGCAGCGGCGTAACCCGGACTCCTGGCGACCGCGTTGGCCGTCCAAGCCCGCCCTGCGGAGTTCGATCGCCCGGGCGGCTCGCGTCCCAGCCCTGCGGTAGTTTGCGCCCATGCGCCGCTACCCGAAGCTGATCGACGAGATCGCGGGCATTCCCGTGCGCGACCTCGCGCGCGATTTCGGCACGCCCACCTACATCTACGACGCCGCCACGATCGTCGCGCGGATCGCGCAGCTGCGGCGCTTCGATGTCATTCGCTACGCGCAGAAGGCCAACTCGAATCTGGCCGTGCTCGACCTGATGCGCCGATACGCCGTATTGGTCGACGCCGTCTCGGCCGGCGAGATCCAGCGCGCACTGGCCGCGGGCTATCCGGTGGCAGGAGAGCCTCCCCCCGTCGTCTACACGGCGGACATCTTCGACCGCGAGACGCTCGACCTGGTGGTGGCGCACGGCATCCCGGTGAACTGCGGCTCGCCCGAGATGATCGACCAGTACGGCGAACGCGCACCGGGCGGCGCGATCACGCTGCGCGTGAACCCCGGGTTCGGCCACGGCCACAGCCGCAAGACCAACACCGGCGGCGAGCACAGCAAGCACGGCATCTGGCACGACGAGATCGAAGCTTGCGTCGCGCGCGCCGCGCGCTTCGACCTGCGTGTCAGCGGCGTCCACGTCCACATCGGCTCGGGCGCCGACATGGAGCATCTCGCGGCGGTCGCCGAAGCCTGCTGCGGCTTCGCGCGCCGCATCGGGCCGAGCATCACCACGATCAGCGCGGGCGGCGGCCTGCCGACGCCGTATCGCGACGAAGACGCCCACGTCGATATCGATGCGTACTTCGAGATCTGGCACGCTGCGCGCCTCCGACTCGCGCGGGATCTCGGTCATCCGGTGCGACTCGAAATCGAGCCGGGGCGCTTCCTCGTCGCGGAGTCCGGCTTCCTGTTGACGGAGTTGCGCGCCGTGAAGCGCGAGGGCGCGAACCTGTTCTACCTGCTCGACGCCGGCTTCAACGCGCTCGCCCGTCCGATCCTCTACGGCGCCTACCAGCCGATGGCGATCGCAGCGGCCGACGGCAGCCGCGCCGAGCGACCGTTCGTGGACGTCGTGGTCGGCGGCCCGCTCTGCGAATCGGGCGACATCTTCACCCAGAACGAGCGCGGCGAAGTGCGCAGCGAGCGCCTGCCCGAAGCGCGCGTCGGCGACTTCCTCGTGATCGGCTGCGCGGGCGCCTACGGCTTCGTGATGGCGTCGAACTACAATAACGAACCGGCATGCGCTTGATGCCGCCGAGGAAGCTCGAGCGCAGCCGCTCCACCGGGCCGGCCAGATCGATCGCATCGACGCGTTCGAGCAGGTGGCGGAACACGACGCGCAGCTCGAGGCGCGCGAGATTCGCGCCGAGACAGAAGTGCTCACCAATCCCGAACGCGATGTGACGGTTGGGCGTGCGATCGACGCGAAACGCGAAGGGCTCGTCGAAGACTTCTTCGTCGCGATTCGCCGACGGATAGAACAGGCACAGGTTCTCGCCGGCGCGGATCTTCGTGTCACGCACCACGACGTCGCGAATCGGCGTCCGGCAGAACTGGATCACCGGCGTGGTCCAGCGCACGATCTCCTCGACGGCGCAGTCCACGAGTGCGGGGTTCGCCTTCAGCTTGCGCCACTCGTCCCGGTTCTCGATCAGCGCGAGCACGCCGCCGGTCATCGCGTTGCGCGTGGTCTCGTTGCCGGCGACCACGAGCAGGAAGAAGTACGAGAGCAGTTCCATGGTGGGCACCGCCGCAGCGCCGAGCTTCGCGTTGGCGAGCAGGCTCACGATGTCGTCCAGCGGCTTGCTGCGGCGCGCGGCCGCCATCTCGCCGAAGTACCCGAAGAGCTGGAGGCGCGCGCGTTGGGCGGTCTCCATCGGCCCCTCCCCTGCGCGCTGGTATTCGGGATCGGCGGCGCCGGCGATCTCGTTGGTCCATTGGAACAGCCTCGGCCACATGCTGCGCGGCACACCGAGCAGTTCGGCCAACACGTTCAAGGGCAGCGGAGCCGAGAGCTTCTCGACCAGATCGCCGCACTGCTCGCTGCCGTCGCCCGCCATCGCGTCGAGCAGCTCGCGCGTGATCGTCTCGATGTCGTGCTGCATGCGGCCGAGACCGCGCGGAGTGAAGCGATGGCTGACGAGCTTGCGGTAGCGGGCGTGGTCGGGCGGATCCATGTTGAGCAGATGTCGGAGCAGGCGCTCCTCCTGAGGCGCCGCGACAAACTCGGGAAGCACCGCGAGGCGCGGTCCGTTGTGGAAGAGCTCCGGTTGCTTCGAGATCCACACCACGTCGGCATGCTTGGTGACGGCCCAGAACGGGTTCGAGACGTGCTGCGTATTCCAGTAGATCGGCGCCTCGCGCCGCAGCCGCGCCCAGGCTGCGTGCGGATAGCCGCTCCTCGCGTACGTCTCGTTCGAGATGAAGTCGAGGCTGTCGAGACCCGGCTGTTGCACGGCGCTCCTCTGGCGGACCGCCGCCCATGATACGCCGGCGGCACGCGGAGGCGCGTGATGGGGTGAGCGCGCGGGGCCCGCCCAGACCCTCTTCCTCGTCGCGAGCGGTCGCTTCGTCCCGAGCGCCTCCAGCCTGCCCGGCGCCGAGGGGCCGCTCGCGATGCTAGCCGGACGGCCACCCAGCGAAGCCACCCTCGCCAGATTGGCGGCGGGGTGGGCGATTGCGGTTGAATGGTCGCGGTGCGGCGCGATGCGTTCGAAAGTCCCGGCTCAGGATCCCGTCGCGACGAAGCGACCCACGCATGGTTGGTCGCGTCGCTGGGCTTCGCCATCGCGGCGCTCGCCGTGCGCCTCTGGGTCGAGCCCCTCGACCACGGCTACACGCGCTACGCGACGATCGCCTTCGAGATGGTTCGCAGCGGCGACTGGATCGCGCCGCACCTCGATGGCCAGCTCTACGTCGACAAGCCACCGCTCTCGATCTGGCTGATCGCGCTCCCGATGGCGCTCGCGAACACCACCGCCAGCTTCACGCAGCACGCGCCCAACATCGTCGCGCTGCTGCTGTCGGTGCTCTTCCTGCGACGCCTGGGCGCGCGCCTGTTCGGCCGCGCCGACGCGGGCTGGCTCGCAGCGGGCCTGTACATCTCGACACAGCTCCCGTCTGCGCTGCTGCGCGACAAGCGCATCGACCCGCTCTTCACCGCTTTCCTGCTCGGCGCCTTCGACTTCTTTCACGCGGCGTTCACGGCGCACGCGCCATCGCGCGCGCGACTCGGCAACTGGCTGGGCGCCGGGGTGCTCCTCGCGGCGGCGACGCTGACCAAGGGCCCCCTCGCGCTCGCCTTCTTCATCGCGGTTGCGCTCGCTCACGCCGCCTGGGCCGGCCAGCTGCGCGCACTCGCCTCGCGTGACGTCCTCGCCGCCGCTGCCCTCTGGCTCGCACTCGTCGCATTCTGGCCGCTCGCGATGCTCCACGACATCGGCTGGGCGGCGTGGAGCCAGCGATTCTCGGAACGCGACCTCGTCACGCGCTTCGCCGGCCCGCTCCACTACATCGCGAACCTGCCGCTGCGCCTGGCGCCGTGGACCCTGCTCCTGCCCGCCTTCGCTCTGGCGCTGCGAGCGTCGTTGCGAGGCGCCGGCGGCGCGGCGCTGCGCCTTCCGGTGAGCTGGTTCGCCGTCGTCTTCTCCCTACTCCACGTCACCAGCGCCAAGCACTCGCGCTATCTGCTGCCGGCCTTCCCCGCTGCGTCGCTGCTGTGCCTCGCGCTCTGGATCGAGGCGCCGGACGGCGTGGCCAGAGCGCTCGCGCCGCGCGTGCGAAGAGTGCGCGACGCGGGGATCAGGGTCTTGCTCGGCCTCGGTGTGCTCGCCGGTGTCGTCGCGCCGTTCGTGCCGATCTGGGTGCCCGCGGCACGCGGTGTATGGCCCGGACTCGCGCTCGGCGGTGCGCTCGCGGTGATCGGTGCGATCGGTGGGCTGCGCCGGCTCGGCGCGGACGCGAACTCGACCGCCGCGCTCGCGCGCGCCCTGGTCGTGATCCTCGTGGTCGAAGCGGGCTTCGATCTGCTGCGCAGCGGGGAGTTTCTCGCGAACGACGATCTTGCCGCTGCGAACGCCGCGCTGACAGAGGTTTCGGCGGGGACGCCGACGCTGCTGCTGCAACTCCGCGGCGACGCGCAGAATGCAATCCAGTTGGCGATGCGGCGTCGCTTCGCATCGGGCGAAGGCAGCGAAGACGCGCGGCGCTTCGCGCAGGCGAACCCACGCAGTCTCGTCGTCACCCAGCCAGAGACCCTCGTTGCGCTGCGCTCGGAAGCGGACCTCATGGTGGGGGAGCCGGTGCCGCTGCGGCTTGCCGGCACGCAGCTCGTCGTCGCGAGCATGCGTCCGATCGGGCTCGCCCCGCCTCGCGTCGCGCCGAGTTCTGCCTCGCCCGAACGGATCGCGCCGCCGCCGTAGTGAGAGCGCGCGCGGTGGCGATCATGCCGTCGAGGCCCGCATGCGCCCGTGCAACACCTTCTTCCGAAACTCCTCGATGATCGGGATCCGGTCGAGCCAGGGTGACGCGTCGGCGCGCGCATCGTCGAGTTCACTCGCGGGGCCTGCCCAGCCGGTCGGGATCTGGCTGTATTGCACGGGCGGATCCCGGTTGTCGTCGACGAAGTGATACTCGTAGCCCGGCACGAAGAGGTCGTCGTCGGCACGCACGTCCACGGTGCGGACGCCGTAGCTCGAGAGCTCGGTCGTCAGCGCCTGCGGCGGAATGATCCAGACGTGCCGCGGCGCGCCCATGAACAGATACTGAATCCGCCGATTGCGCGAGAGGATCCGGAAGCAGCGGACCAGACCTCCATAGAGACGGCTCGTGATTTCGCTGGTCTCCAGGATCCCGGCGTCGAGGTCGGGTTCGAAACCGCGTGCGAAACGGAGCGATGTCGGGTCGTTCTTGCGCGCAAACCACGCGACGCTGCGACCACCGTTCACGAGATTTCGAGGCTCGGACTGGGCGCGCCGACGCGGCTCGCTGAAGTCGCGGTACGGCTCGATGCGTCCCCGGGGCGCCGTGCGCAGGATCAGCTCCGCCGCGACGTCGTCGGTCGGAATCGTCTTCGCCTTCCGGCAGAGCGCTTCGAGTGCGGGCTGCATTTCGATCGGCAGATCGGTAGTCGACTCGCGCGAGAAGACGTACTCCTCACCGTCTTGGATCACCGTCTCCACGTCGCCCTTCCCGATCCAGAAATCGCCGTGCTGACGCCCGATGTGCGACGCCGAACGCCAGTTGAGCGCGGCGTCTTTGTAGAAGAATCGCGGATGTGCGGTCCTGGCAACGCCCCGCGAGTCGGGCTGCACGACGTACGCAACGAAGAAGCGGACATAGAAGTTCTCGCGGACGTTCGTGAGGTAGAAGGTCGTGTCGAAGAGTTCGATCGCATGCTTCGGCGCATAGCCGAGCGAGAGCAGGCGCGCGGGGCGGTTCCGCGTCTTGCCGGTGGGGCGGAGCTCGACACCAGCGTCGAGTAGCTCTCGGAACGCACGCTCGATCTGCCGCGGCGCGCGATCGGAGCAGCGAGGGCTGGGAACAATCTGTGCCGGGATGCGCGAAACCATGTGGCGAATGGCGATTCCGCTGCGGAGTACTGCTGTGAGGGTACGTCAGCCCTCTCGAGAGCGGAAACGAAAACGGCGCCGCTCCTCGCGTACGAGGAACGGCGCCGTCCAGAGAGATCCCACTCTCGCGCTACTCTCCCACCGATGAAACCGGCAGTACCATCGCCGAAGCGGGGCTTAACTTCCGTGTTCGGAATGGGAACGGGTGTGGCCCCCGCTCTCTGGAGAGTGGGAAAACCCAATGCGCCGACGCGCTTGGACAATCGAACAGCGATCCAATCTCGTCAGAATCTCTCTCGAGTCGTCGGAGCGTCTCTAGAGCATCACGTTGATTGCGTCCCATGGACACATGGTCAAGCCTCACGGGCGATTAGTACCGGTCAGCTCCACGCATTGCTGCGCTTCCACCTCCGGCCTATCACGTCCTCGTCTTGAACGGCCCTTTAGGGGACCGAAGTCCCAGGGAGATCTCATCTTGGGGTGGGCTTCCCACTTAGATGCTTTCAGCGGTTATCCCATCGGCACTTGGCTACCCGGCGATGCTCCTGGCGGAACAACCGGTACACCAGAGGTGCCTCCGTCCCGGTCCTCTCGTACTAGGGACAG
>JAGSPS010000044.1 GCA_018262315.1 Deltaproteobacteria bacterium
ACGAGCGCATCCTCCGGCAGGTACTCGAAAACCGTCTCGACACCGGGCTGGATCCACGGCGCCAGCGCCTCCGAGCCGGGCGGCAGCGAGCCGCGCAACAGCGCATCGAGCATCTCATCGGTGGCGCGCGCGTCAGCGCCCTGCTCCTCCGCGCGCTTGCGGATCTCGGCGCCGCGCTCGATCACCAGATCACGGTCGAGCTGGATCTCGCGCGGTGGCGGCAGCGTCACCGAGCCGAGTCGCTGCTGCGAGCGCTGGCTCGCGGCGTCGAAGTCGCGGATCGACTCGACCTCGTCGCCGGTGAGTTCGATGCGCACCGGGCGCGCGCGCTGCGGCGGAAAGACGTCCACGATGCCGCCGCGAACCGCCACTTCGCCGCGCTCCTCGACGAGCGCCATCCGCGCATAGCCCGCAGCGACCAGCTTGGCGACGAGCGCATCGCGATCGATCCACTCGCCGACGTGGAGCTGCGTCGTCCGCGCCTGCAGCGCTTCGCGCGTGGGAACCCGCAGCGCCAGCGCGGTGAGCGGCGCGACGACGACGAGCCCCTTGTCGCTGGCTCCGCGCTCGCCCGCCGCTTCGAGCCAGCGGTAGAGCACGTCCATCCGCTGCGCCGTGACGAATGGCTGCGGAGAGAAGCGGTCGTAGGGGAGCGTGTCGGGATGCGGAAACGGGCGGACCTGGCCGCCCTCCTCGGGCGCGGGTTCGCCGAGCATCACGCGCAGATCCTCGAGCAGCGCATCGGCGGACTTCGCGTCGGGCGCCAGGAACAGCACCGGTTTCGGCGCGACGGCGCGCACCAGCGCCGCGCCCGCCCACGCGCGCGTAGCCCCGCGCAGACCCGTGAGCCGCACGAAGCCGGTGCGCGCGAGCACGCGCGCGCACAGGTCGTCGAAGCTCTTCGGCGAGTAATTGTTGGGCGGCTGATTCGACAAGCGACTCGTCGCCTCCATGACCGGCATGCGGAACGCGAAACGCACCACGGCCCCGGCCCGCCCCGCACGGGGGTGGGTCGAGGTCGCGCGCGAGTCTAGCGAGCGGCTCGCAGCGTGATGGCGAGTTGGAACTACGGGCGCTTCGCGTCGGGCGCGGGCTCGGGCGGCGCCTGCCCGGCTTGCTTCACGACGACCTTCTGCCCCGGTCGCGCCTTCTGCACGCCTTCGACGATCACGCGATCGCCGCCGGCGACGCCTTCGACGATCTCGCGCAAGCCGTCGTGCAGCAGGCCGATGCGCACGCGGCGCGCTTCGACCACGTCGTCGGGCTTCACCACCAGCACGAAGCTGCCGCCCTGCTCTTCCTGAACGGCGCGCTCGGGAACCAGCACCGCGCCGCTGCGCTCCGGGAACACGGCGGTTGCGCGCACGAACTCGCCTGGCTTCAGCACGCCGTCCGGGTTCGGCACGACCGCACGCACCGTCACGGTGCCGCGCGTCGCTTCGATGGTGGGATCGACGTAGTCGATGACGCCCTTCAGTGGATATGGCGTGCCGTCGCCGAGCACGAGCTCGATCGGGATCGAGCCGGCGCGCTGCTGCGGGGCGCTACCTTGGTTCGCGCCCCGCAGCGCGTCGAGGCGATCGCGTTCGGTCGGCGCGAAGTAGACGTGGATGGGATCCACCTGCACGATCTGCGCGAGCACGGTGTCCTGCCCCGATTCGCCCACCAGGTTGCCGGGGTCCACCAGCGCGCGGCCGATCTGGCCGGCGAGCGGTGCTCGAACCGTGCAGTACGAGAGATCGAGCTGCGCGGCGGCGACGGCGGCTTCAGCGCCCTGCACCGCGGCGGCGCCTACGTCGCGCGCGGCGCGCTGCTGATCGAGCACGGCCTTCGACACCACACCCTTCTCGAAGAGCTCCTTCGTGCGGGCGAAGTCCTGATCGGCGCGCACGCGCGTCGCACGCGCCTCGGCGAGCTGGCCGTTCGCCGCGGCGAGCTGCACTGCGTAGCTGCTGGGGTCGATCTCGAAGAGCACGTCGCCCGCCGCGACCGCCTGCCCCTCGGCGTAGCGCCGCGCGCTCAGATAGCCGCGCACGCGCGCGCGCACGTCGACGGCGTTCGCCGCGCGCACGTTGCCGACGTACTCGCGCCGGTCGGGCAGCGTGCCGACGCTCGCGACGACGACTCCGACTTCGGCCGGCGGCGGCGGGCCCGGAGCCTCGCCCCGCCCGCACGCCGCGAGCAGCAGCGCCGCGGTCAGCCCCATCGCGTTTGCAGCCCGCGCCCGCTTCATCGCGTTCCTCCTGCGTCGCGGTGCGTTCCGCGCAGCCGCGCCTGCACCCATTCCGTCGCGCCCTCGACGATGACGTAGAGGGCGGGCACAAGCACCAACGTGAGCAGCGTCGCGACGAGCATGCCGCCGAAGACCGCCGTGCCGAGCGAACGTCGCGCCGCGGCGCCCGCGCCGGTGGCGACGACCAGCGGCACGACGCCGAGGATGAACGCGAACGCCGTCATCAGCACCGGGCGGAAGCGGATGCGCGCGGCCTCGCGCGCGGCTTCGAACAGCGGCACACCTTCGTGTCGCTTGCGCCGCGCGAACTCGACGATCAGGATCGAGTTCTTGGAGGCGAGTCCGATCAGCGTGACGAGTCCGATCTGGCAGTAGAGATCGTCGGCGAGTCCGCGCAGCGCCTGCGCGCCGAGCGCGCCCAGGAAGGCGAGCGGAACCGCCAGCATGATGATCAGCGGCAGACTCCAGCTTTCGTACTGCGCCGCAAGAAACAGGAACACCACCACCATCGAGAACAGCAGGATGAGCTGCACTTCGCTGCCGGCGCGCCGTTCCTGATAGGCGGTGCCGGTCCATTCGTAGGACATCGTCGGCGGCAGCACCTCGCGCGCGATCGCCTCCATGCGATCGAGCGCCTGGCCCGAGCTGTAGCCCGCGTTCGGCTCGCCCTGGATGCGCACCGCGCGATAGCCGTTGTAGTGCGAGACGTCGCGCGGGCCGGCCACGCGCGAGAGCGAGACCAGCGTCGAGAGCGGCACCATCTCGCCGCGCTCGGAGCGCGTCCACAGCCGCGAGACGTCTTCGGGCTGTGTGCGCAGGTCGCCCTCCGCCTGTGCATACACGCGGAAGAGACGCCCGAAGCGGTCGAAGTCGTTGACGTAGAGGCCGCCCATGAACACACCGAGCGTCTGGAAGACGTCGTCCACCGGCACGCCGAGCGCCTTCGCCTTCGAGCGATCGAGATCGACGAACACCAGCGGCACGCTGGGCCGGAAGGTGGTGAAGAGATTGCGCAGCTCGGGCGCCTGGTTGCCGGCCTCGATCACGCGCTGCGCCACCGCCGCGAGTTCCTGGATGTCGCCTCCGCCCCTGTCCTGGAGCTGGAACTCGAAGCCGCCGGTGCGCGAGAGCCCGCGGATCGGCGCCGGGTTCAGCGCGATCACCCGCGCGCCCTGCACCGCTGCGAGCTGCGGTCGCACCTTCGCGAAGAGCGCTTCGAGCGACTCGTCGGGGCCGCGCTCGCTCCACGGCTTCAGCGTCACGAACATCGAGCCCACGTTGGAGGGCGAGGTTCCGGTGAGCGCGTCGAAGCCGCCGAACACGTTGGCGCCGACGACACCGGGCGTCGCGAAGAGGATCTTTTCGATCTCGATCACGACCTGCTCGGTGCGTTCGAGCGCCGCGCCGTCGGGAAGCTGCAGGCTCACGATGAAGTAGCCCTGGTCTTCGTCCGGGAGGAAGCCGGTCGGCACGACGCGGAACAGTGCGACGGTGACGAAGCCGAGCACGGCGAAGATGCCGAGCACGAGCGCGCGTCGCGGCAGCAGCGCGGCGACGCCGCCCTGGTAGCGCCGGCGCACGGCGCCGAAGCCGCGATCGAAACCGCGATGGAAGCGTCCCTTGTGTTCGCTCTCGGGCCGCATGAAGAGCGCGCACAGCGCCGGCGAGAGCGTCAGCGCGTTGAGCAGCGAGATCAACACGGCGCAGCTCACCGTGAGTCCGAACTGCCGCAGCATCAGACCCGTCGTGCCGGGCAGGAACGTGACCGGTACGAACACCGCGCCGAGCACCAGCGTCGAGGCGACGATCGCGCTCGTCACCTCGCCCATCGAGCGCCGCACCGCCTGACGCCTCGGGACGCCTTCAGCGAGTAGCCGCGCGACGTTCTCCACCACCACGATCGCGTCGTCCACGACGAGCCCGATCGCCAGCACCAGGCCGAAGAGCGTGATCGTGTTGATCGAGAGGCCGAGCGCGCCGAGCAGCGCGAAAGTGCCGACCAGCGAAACCGGAATCGTGATCGCCGGGATCAGCGTCGCGCGCCAGTCCTCCAGGAACAGGAACACCACCAGGAAGACCAGCAGCGTGGCCTCGAGCAGCGTCGTCAACACTTCGGAGATCGACTCGGAGACGAAGCGCGTCGGGTCGTAGCGCACCTGCCAGCCGACACCGACGGGAAACCCCTCGGCGATGCGCGCCATCTCGGTGCGCACCGCCCCCGCGACCTCGAGCGCGTTCGCCTCCGGCAGCTGGAAGATCCCGAGGCTGATCGTAGGCTGGCCGGTGAGTCGCGTGAAACCGCTGTAGCTCTGCGCGCCGAGTTCCACGCGCGCCACGTCGCCGAGTCTCAGGAGCGAACCATCCGGTTCGGCGCGCAGGATGATCTGCTCGAAGTCCTGCACCGTCGAGAGACGGCCCTTGGTGAGCAGCGGCAACTCGAGCTGCTGGCCGGCGGGAGCGGGCGGGGAGCCGGCCCTGCCCGCCGCGATCTGCACGTTCTGTTCGCGCACGGCATCGATCACGTCGGTCGCGACCAGCCCGAGCTTCGCGAGGCGCTCCGGGTCGAGCCAGATGCGCATCGCGTAGCGCCGCTCACCGAAGATGCCGACCTCGCCGACACCCGGCAGGCGCTTCAGCGGATCGAGCACGTTGATCAGCGCGTAGTTCGAGAGGAAGAGCGCGTCGCGCGATTCGTCGGGCGAGTAGAGGTTCACGACCAGCGTCAGATCCGGCGACTGCTTGCGCACCGTGATCCCGAAGCGCCGCACTTCCTCGGGCAGCCGCGGTTCGGCGACCGCGACGCGGTTGTTGACGTTGACGGTCGCGATGTCGGGGTTGCGGCCCAGCTCGAAGGTGACGGTGAGGCTGGCCTGGCCGTCGTTCGCGCTCACCGACGACATGTAGAGCATGCCGTCGGTCCCGTTGACCTGTTCCTCGATCGGAAGCGTGATGGTGCGCTCCACCACGTCGGCGCTGGCGCCGTTGTAGCTCGCCGAAACCTGGACCGTGGGCGGCGCGATCGGCGGGAACTGCGAGACCGGCAACAGCGGGATCGTGATGACACCGGCGAGCGTGATCAGGATCGCGACGACCGATGCGAAGATCGGCCGGTCGATGAAGAACGCGACGAAGCCCGGCGCGCGTGCGCCGCTCTCCACTTCACCGCGCTCGGAATCGTTCGGATCGCTCGTGTGGGGCGCCTCGGGCAAGTGCATCTCTTCGTTCGTGCGGCGCGGGAGGGGCGCGCTTCCGCCACCGGCCCTTCGGAGTCATCACGCTCTCGTTCGCGTCGCTGCCTGACCGCGCATCGTAGCGAGCAGCGCCAGCACGTCGCGTGCGAGCGCGGCGGGGTCGTGGTCGCGTTCGAGCGTGCGGCGCGCTTCGGCGCCGAGTCGCGCGGCGCCGGCGGGATCGGCGAGCAGCGCGCTCACGGCAGCAGCCCACGCGGCCGGCGGCGCGTCGTCGGCGACGATCCACGCCGAGCGCTGGTGCACGAGCGGTTCCGCGACCGACGCGCGCGCGACGATCGCACGCGATGCCTCCATGTAGTTGAGCAGCTTGATCGGGAAGCCGCCGGCCGCGCGCCGCGCGAGCAGCGTCACGCCTGCGCCGAAAGCGAGCAGGCGCACTTCGTCGGCGTTCGCACCATGTACGGTGCGGAGTGGCGCGGGCGCGTCCGCCGACGCGTGGGTTGCGACGACCACCGGCGCCGCGATTTCGAGCGCCGCAACGGCGAGCGACGCGAGATCTTGATAGCTGTCGAGATTTCCCGCGTAGAGTGCGTAGCCGCCCGCTTCGAGCCGATGGCGTTGGCACGCAGCGGCGATCGCTTCGGGCGCGGGCGCGGCGCCCGGCGCGAGTCCCGGCGGAATGCAGAGCACAGGCCCGTACGCGGGGCGCGCGAGTGCGCGCCCGCCGGCACGCGTCAGCGCGATTACCGCGTCGGCGCGGCGCGCGAGGTGGCGGTCGATGCGCGCACCGAGCCGGCGCAGCGCCGGTGCGAAGCGCAGCGGCGCGTAGCTCTCGAGTTCGTGTGCGAGGATCGTGTGCGCCACGTAGGCAACCGGGCGCTGCAGGAGCGGCCGCACCAGCAGCGCTGCCAGGGCGGCCTCGGCGTTGTGCGCGAGGACCGCGTCGAAAGGCGTGCGGCGATGGGCGCGCACGAGTGACGCGGCGAGCGCGAGATCCGCAAACGGTTTCGCGGGACTCGGTCCCGACGCCAGCTTGCGCGGCGAGAGCGGCGCGCGCACCAGCGTGAGATCGGCGGGAACCTCCCCCTCGCCGCGCCCGTAACAGATGAGCGTCACGCGCGTTCCGGCCTCCATGAGCGCGCGCGCCTGCTGTGCGAAGAAGACCTGCGAACCCTGCGGATAGGGAAACGCGAAGGCGCCGACGAGAGCTACGTGCACGCGACAGGCGCGCCCTGGTCGAGCTTCGCTTCGAATCGCATCACGATCCCATGCGTTCCCGTATGCCGCGTTCCAATTGCTGCCACGCCGCTGGCGGCGACTCTGCGGCCGCGCGCAGTTCGCGATACAGCGTTGCCAGCTCGACGAGCGCGCGGCCGATCACGCGCGGCGTGGCGCCCTTGGCGCGGCCGGCGAAGCGCGGATGGTGCGTCACCGGCACTTCGCGGATCCGGAAGCCCTCGCCGCGCGCGCGCAACAGCAGCTCCGTGTTGACGAACGCACCGATCGACTCGATCGGCAGCGCGTCGAGGACCGGACGGCGGAACACCTTGAAGGCGCAGTCGATGTCGCGCACGCGCAAGCCGAAGAGAGCGCGCACGAGTGCGGCCCAGCCGAAGGCGAGCACGCGGCGTCGCCACGGATCGCGGCGCCGCGCGCGGTAGCCGGCGACGATGTCGAAGTCGCGCGCGTGCGCGAGCAGGGACTCGAT
Source organism: Deltaproteobacteria bacterium (assembly GCA_018262315.1). Lineage (GTDB taxonomy): Bacteria > Myxococcota_A > UBA9160 > UBA9160 > PR03 > PR03. The sequence continues at coordinate 7,133 of JAGSPS010000044.1, forward strand.
CTCGCGCAGGTCGAACTGGAGATCGGCGTCGGTGAAGAAGACGAGGTCGCCGCGCGCCGCGCGCAGCCCCGAACGAAGCGCCGCGCCGTAGCCGACGTTGGTGGGATGGCGCAGCAGGCGCACGCGCGGATCGAGTCGGCGTTGCCGCTCCACGACAGCGGCGCTGCCGTCGCGCGATCCGTCGTCCACCACGATGATCTCGAAGGCGTCCGCGAGGCGCGGTGCGAGCGCGAGCGCCGACGCCAGCAGCGGCCCGACGTTCTGTTCTTCGTCGAACATCGGAAACACCAGCGAGATCATGCCGGACCGCGCGGCTTGGTTGGGCATCTTCACTCCAGATACCCGAGCGCTCGCAGTCGTGCTGCGACGCGGGCTTCTTCTTCCGCAGAGTAGGGCAGAGGCGTGACCGGATGCCCGCCGTGCGCCGCATCGCACGCCGAGTCGCACGCCGAGTCGGGCTCGATGGCCAGCCCGCGCAGCACGATCCCCGCGACCTGCACAATCGACACGGGCCGCTCTCCTCGCGGGTTCGTCGCGAGCCAGATGCCGGTGCGACGATGGGTGCCATTCATGCCGCGACCGCGCCCGCCCGCGAGTTCGTCGTCGGCGAGCGCGCGCAGCGCGCCGATCGCGGGGCGGTCCCAGGGCGTCGCCACCAGCGAGTGCAGATAGCCGCGCTCGTGGCCGAGTTCGAGCACGACGTCCGGCGCGCGCGTGGCGAACGGGCCGTCGTAGAGTTCTTCGCGGGGCAGCGCGCGCGCCACGACGGAACCTCCCCCCGCGGCTGCGTCGAGTTTCCATTCGAGCAGCGCGTCGATCACGTCGCGGCGCACGCGCTCGTAGTCGGCGCGCGCCACCGAGCCCGCCGCCTCGCGTCCGGCGAGATTGATCCATACGCCGGGCTGCGTGTTCACTTCCTCGGAGAACGCAGCGGTGCGGCGCCACGCCATCCCGCCGAAGCGCGCGGCGCTCTCGAGTCGCGCGGCGGAGCTGCGCAAACGGCGGAAGGCCTTCTGTGCGACACGCGGCGGGAGCACGTGAAGGGCAAGGTCGCGCGCACGACGGGCGACGGTGTCGAGCGATCCATGGGTGCCGCGCGCGAGCAGCCCGCAATCCGCGAGGCGCCGGTTCACGTGCACGACGCGTCGCGAGGCGCCGCCCTGGCCGTGGTCCGAGACGACGAAGCACGGGGCGTCTTCGCCGAACGCAGCGCGCAGCGCACCGGCGGCAGCATCGAGTTGCTCGTAGATCGCGGCGAGCGCTCCCTTGCGCGTGTCCGACGCGGCTGGATCGTGGCGCGGCGACGCCGCGTCGTGATCGCGCCAGTAGTGGTGCGCGACGGTGTCACTCTCGGCGAACACCACCACCATCAGCTCGGGATCGCGACCCGCCTCGCGCAGTTGGCGCAACGCCTCGAGCGCGAAGGCGGTCTTGCGCTCGATGCGCGACAGCAGCGTTGCGACGGCGCGTTCGTGCCAGCCGTCGGCGCGCGCGGCTTCGTCGAGGTCGGGCACCATCCACGGTCCGACGCGCGCTGCGACACGGGAATAGAGCGCGGGGTCGCTCGCGGCGGCGGCTTCGCTACCCGTCGAGACGGGCGCATCGAAACCGGGGACGAGCAGGCCGTCGACGCGATCGGGAGGGAAGGTCGCCGGCACGCCGAGGCAGAGCACGCGCCGGCCCGCGCGCGAGGCGCGCGTCCAGAACGGTTCACCCGCGCGATCCGCCGCGTTCACGAAGCGGATGCGGTAGGCACCCTGCTGTTTCTGCGTGAAGTCGAAGATGCCGTGTCGGCCTGGGGCGAGCCCGGTCGCAAACGAAGACCATGCGGGGAAGCTCATCGGCGGCGTCGTGCTCGGCAGCGGCGCGGCGCCTCCGTCGCGCAGCCAGGCAGCGAGGTTCGGCAACCCTCCGGCGTTGGCGAGTGGACGCACGACGTCCCAGTCCGCGCCGTCGAGACCGAGGACGAGCACCCGCCCAGACAGGACCGACTCTCCTTACCCGAGTCGCTCGATCACGGAATTGGTGAACGCGTCCGTGCTCGCCTTGCCGCCGAGATCGCGGGTGCGGAGCCGCGGCTCCGCGAGCGTCGCGTGGATCGCGGCATCGATCCGCTTCGCCGCATCCAGCTCGCCGAGGTGTTTCATCATCTCGACGCTCGAGAGGATCACGGCGGTGGGGTTGGCGAGTCCCTTGCCGGCGATGTCGGGCGCGCTGCCGTGCACGGCTTCGAAGACCGCGACGTCGTCGCCGACGTTCGCACCCGGTACGACACCGAGTCCGCCGACCAGGCCGGCGCACAGGTCCGACATGATGTCGCCGTAGAGGTTGCCGAGCAGCATCACGTCGAACTGGCGCGGATCGCGCACCAGCTGCATCGCGCAGTTGTCGACGATCACGTCGCCGAATTCGAGGTCGCGGTAGTCGCGCGCGACCCGGCGACAGCACTCGAGGAAGAGGCCGTCGGTGAGCTTCATGATGTTGGCCTTGTGGACCGCGGTGATCTTTTGGCGCCCGAGCCGCCGCGCGAGTGCGAAGGCGTAGCGGGCGATGCGCAGGCAGGCGCGCTCGGTCACCACCTTGATGCTCTCGACCACACCGGCCGTCACGCGGTGTTCGAGTCCCGAATAGAGGTCTTCGGTGTTCTCGCGGACGAGGATCAGGTCGACGCCCTCGAAGCGCGTGGTGACCCCGGGCAGCGAGCGCACCGGCCGGATGCAGGCGTACAGGTCGAGGGCCTGGCGCATGGTGACGTTGGCGGAGCGGAAGCCCTCGCCAACGGGTGTCGTGATCGGTCCCTTGAGCGCCACCCCGCGGCGGCGGATCGACTGGAGCACCGGCTCGGGCACGGGGGTTCCGTACTTCGCGATCACATCGCCGCCGGCCTCGACGCGATCCCATTCGATTGCGACACCGGCCGCTTCGAGGACCCGGACTGCGGACTCGGTGACCTCAGGGCCGATTCCGTCACCCGGCAGCAGGGTGATGGCGTGCGGGGTCTGGCTCGACATGACTGGGTCCGCCTCCTATGTTGCCCCGCCTTCATAGCCCCCAACCGCGACCCGAGCAGGCCCTTCGGCGCTCCCGGGTCCTCCGGGAGAGACAGCGGTGGCAATCGAACTTCTCTGTCGCAAGCTCGGCATGACCCGCATCTTCACGGAGAAGGGCGAGGCGATCCCGGTGACCGTCCTCGAGGCGGGGCCCAATTTCGTCGTCCAGAAGAAGACCGAGAAGACGGACGGCTACTCGGCGCTCCAGCTCGGCTTCGGCGAGAAGAGGCGCAAGGTGACCTCGAAGCCGATGCTCGGTCACTTCGAGAAGGCGAAGATTGCGCCGCAGCGGCACCTGCACGAGTCGCGGGTCGGCGCCGAGGATGCCGCGGCCTACGAAGCCGGTCAGGAGGTGAAGGTCGACATCTTTACCCAGGGCCAGCGCGTGGACGTCGTCGGCACGAGCAAGGGCCGCGGCACGGCGGGCGTCGTGAAGCGCCACAAGTTCCAGATGCAGAAGTGGACGCACGGCACCCACGAGGGCTTCCGTTCGCCGGGCTCGATCGGTCCCGGCACCTGGCCGGCGCATGTGATCAAGGGCCTGCGCATGGCGGGTCGCATGGGAAACGAGCAGGTCACGACCCGCAATGTCGAGATCGTGCGCATCGACGCCGACAAGAACCTGCTGCTGGTCCGCGGCTCCGTGCCCGGCGCCAACGACGGACTGGTTCGCGTGCGAACCGCCGTCGCCCCGCACTAGCAAACGAGCCCCCGATCTAAGCCGCCCCGTCCCCAGCCTCCCCGGCGCGGGGTCTTCCCGGTAGTCTGCGGAAATCATGAACTGCGGAAATCATGAAGAGTGAGCGGAAGGACGCGTTTCATCAGCGGGCCAAGCGCGAGGGCTATCGCTCGCGTGCGGCCTATAAACTCGACGAACTCCAGCGCGGCCACCGGCTGCTGCGAGCCGGCGACCGGGTCGTCGATCTCGGTTGTTGGCCTGGTGGCTGGCTGCAAGTGGCGGCGGAGGCCGTGGGGCCGAGTGGTCGCGTGGTGGGCGTCGATCTGGCCGCGATCGAACCGCCAATCCATTCTGAGACCGTGATCGCATTCCAGGCGGATCTCACGGAACCGGGCGTTGCTGCAAGGATTCTCGATTCGCTGGGCGGTCCGGCTGATGTAGTGCTGTCCGACGCGGCGCCGAAGCTGACCGGCATTCGAGCGACCGACCGCGCGCACGAGGAGACGCTGCTCGAAGCGATCGAGGCGCTCTTGCCCACCCTGCTACGGCAGGGCGGGACGCTCGTCGTGAAGCTCCTCGAAGGCCCCGAAGCCCAGGCGATCGCGAAGCGCCTGCAAAAGCGCTTCGCCTCCGCACGCATCACCACCTCTCAGGCAACCCGCAAAGGAAGCACCGAGAAGTACCTGATCGCCCGCGAGTGCCTCCGTTGACTTGGGGACGTTCCTGGCCGCGTTGACTTTGTTGACTTCAGGAACGTCCCCAAAGCAACTCGGCGGTGAGGTCGGGGCCGTGGACGCCGGTGATGCGGGCGCGGAGGAGGTCGCCGGTCTTCGCGGCGCCGCGCAGCAGAACATTGCCGTCGATCTCGGGGGCCTGGGAGCGCATGCGCGCAACGGCGCGATCGCGACCGCCCGCGTCGACCAGCACCTCGACCTCGCGACCGATCAGCTCCGCCAGCTTCTCGGCTTGTAGCTCGCGCAGCAGATCGAGGAGCGCGCGCTGGCGTTCGCGCGCGGCGCGCTTCGAAACCTTGCCCGGCAAGTCGCGCGCCGCCGTGCCCTCTTCGTCCGAGTATCGGAACACCCCGACGCGGTCGAAACGGGTTTCGCGAACGAACTCGCATAGGCTCTCGAAGTCGGCATCGGTCTCTCCGGGGAAGCCGACGATGAACGTGGTGCGGATCGCGAGCTCGGGGATCCCAGCGCGCAAGCGCTCGACGAGGCGACGCTGGCGATCCGCCGTCGTGCCGCGCTTCATCGCGCGCAGCATCGCGTCGCTGGCGTGCTGGAGCGGAACGTCGACATAGGGCAGTACGCGTCGGCCGCTCGCGAGCACCTCGATCAACTCGTCGGTCACCGCGCTCGGGTAGAGATAGAGCAGGCGGATCCAATCGAGGCCCTCGACGTCGTCGAGACGGCGGAGCACCGCGTCGAGTCGTGGCCGACCCGCCAGATCCTTCCCCCATGAGGTCGAATCCTGCGCGACGAGGTTCAGCTCGCGAACGCCTGCCGCCGCGAGTTGGCGGGCCTCCGCTTCGAGCGATTCGAGCGAGCGACTCTGGAAGCGACCGCGAATCGCCGGGATCGCGCAGAAGGCGCAGATCCGGTCGCAGCCCTCGGCGATCTTCAGGTAGGCGCTGTGGGTGGGTCCGACCAGGATGCGCGGGTCGCGCGCCTCGTAGAGATAGGTGCGGCCCGACTCGACGTAGACGCCGCCCTTTCGGCCGGCGAGCGCGCCGTCCAGGATCTCGGCGATGCGCGGGAACTCGCCGGTCCCGACGAACGCGTCGACTTCGGGCAGCTCCCTGGAGAGTTCGCCGCCGTAGCGTTGTGGCAGGCAGCCCGCGACGACGAGCGCTCGCAGCCGGCCGGTCTCGCGCAGCTCGGCGACCGCGAGGATCGCGTCGATCGACTCCTGCCGCGCGCTCTCGATGAACGAGCAGGTGTTGATGACGACGACGTCCGCGTCGTCGATGCGCTCGGCCAGCGCATAGCCGCCGAGCGCGAGCGTGCCCAGCATCACCTCGCTGTCGACCTGGTTCTTGGGGCAACCAAGCGATCGGAAGTACACGGACGCCTTGGCGCCGGCGAGTTGCTGGGGAGGGGCAGTCACGGGCTCGCGAACCTAGCAGGGGCGACGCGTCGCAGTACCATCGGCGGGTCCCGCCGCGCTGGAGGAAGATTCTTGGCAGGCCGACCGTTCCGCGTCCTCGGATTGCAGCAGATCGCCGTCGGCGCCCGCGAGAAGGCGCCGCTGCGGCGACTCTGGATCGACCTCCTCGGGCTCACGCCGCGCGGAACCTTCCGAAGCGAGCGAGAGAACGTCGACGAGGACATCGCGGCCGCGGGCTCCGGTCCGTTCGCGGTCGAAGTGGACCTGATGCAGCCGATCGATCCCGAGGGTCGGCCGCGGGTGCACGATCCCGCGCTGAACCATGTCGGGCTGTGGGTGGACGATCTGGCGGCCGCGGTCGCCTGGCTCGGTCAGGCCGGTGTGCGCTTCACGCCGGGCGGAATTC
>JAGSPS010000245.1 GCA_018262315.1 Deltaproteobacteria bacterium
GAACTTCTCGAGGATCACGCCGGGCGTGGGCGCGCGGATCACGGTGTCTTCGAGATCGACTTCGGCGCGCGTGATCGCGGCTTCGATCTGCGCCACCTCCGCTTCTGCCACGCGCAGGTGGTTGTCCTTCAGATCGAGGTCGGCGTTCGAGAGCACGCCCTTCTGCAGCAGCGCGCGAGCGCGCGCGAGTTCCTTGCGGCCGAGATCGACGTTGGCGCGCGCGCGCAGCAGGTTCGCGCGGACCTGCGCGAGCGCGGCTTCGTACTGGCGCGCGTCGAGCTGGACCAGCGCCTGCCCCGCCTCGACATGCTGGCCCTCTTCGACGAGGAATCTCTCGATGCGGCTTGGCACCCGCACGCCGAGCGAGATGTAGCGCTCGCCCGTCACGACGTAGCCCGAGCCGGTGAGCACCGCTCCGGCCGACACGGCACCCGGCGCGCTGCGCTGCGCAAATGCGACCTGCACGCTCGCCGTTCGGCCGAGCGTCATCCGCCAGGCGGCGAGTGACGCGGCGCCGAACGACAGAATCAACATGGCGGTGAGCAGCCAGCCGCGCCACTGCGGGCCGCGCCGCAGCGGCACCGCGTCGCGGTCGATGCGCAGCGCCGCGAGATCGTCGCGCGCCGCCCGGCGGTCTTCCGGCATCTAGGCCCTCCGCAGTGCTTCGATCGGGCGCATGCGCGCGGCATGAGCGGCCGGCGCCAGTCCACCGGCGAGGCCGATCACGAGCGCGAGCGCGAGCGCGGCCGCGAGGTCGCTCGCGCCGACGCGAAGCTGGATCACGTTGGTGGTGAAGGTCGCGGCGCCGAAGGCGATGCCGCCGAGCCAGTACGAGACCAGGCGCCCGAGCAGCGCCGCCAGCGCTGCACCCACCGCAAAGCCGCCGAACGCGATCGCGAGCGACTCGATCAGGAACGAGACGACGATCGCGGTGCGCGAGAAGCCGAGCGCGCGCAAGGTGCCGATCTCCGCGCGCCGCGATTGCACCGCGGCGTAGAGCGTGTTGGTCGCGCCGAAGGCGGCGCCGATCCCCGCCAGCACCGCGAGCCCGATGACGATGAAATAGAGCGAATTCGCCGACTCCGCCTGTTTCTCGTAGTAGGCGGGCTCGGGCAGCGCCTCGAGCGCGTAGCGCGGGTCGGCGTCGATGCGGCGCGCGAGCGCGTCCATGTCCGCGCCGTCGGCGGCGCGCACGCGCAGTCCCGAATACGGGATCGTGCGCTTCGCGTCGGCGGCCAGCTCGCGCACGTCCACCCAGACTTCGCTCTCGAACGAGGAGCCATTGCTGTCGAAGCGGCCGACCACCTTCCAGTGTCCGCGCCCGAATGGGAGCGTGTCGCCGACGCGAGCGCCGACGTAGCGGCCCGCAACGCCGCTCCCGACGATCGCCTCGCCGCTCGACGGCTGGAACATGCGGCCCTCGACGATCGCCACCTCGTCGTGCACTTGCAGCGCCACCGCCTCGACGCCGCGCACCAGCACGTTCTCGCGACCGCCCTCCGCGGTGCGGAAGAACGGCTGCACCACCAGCTCGGGCGACGCGAGCGGATTGCCCGCCGCGTCGCGCGCGATGCCCTCGAAGAAGCGCAGCGACTGGAACGCTTCGAGCGGAATCACGCTCGAACCGTCGTTGGTGGCGCCCTTGCGCAACACGATCAGGTTTCGCTCGTCGCCAGTGCCGACCAGCGTGCGCCGCAGACTGGAGACGAGGCTCCCGAACAGGGTCGTTGCGATCACCACCAGCGCGATCACCGCCACCGTGAGCAGCGTGCGAGTGCGCCGCGCTGCGAGATTGCCGAGCGAATAGCGCAGCGGTAGCACGCCTAGAACACCTCGCGCAGCGTCTCCGCCACGCTGCGGCGCGCCGCACCGAGAGCCGGCACGACGCCTGAGATCATCCCGACGAAGAGCGCGAGGAAGAGGCCCTGCACGAGGATCGTCTGGGTGACGATGAACGAGCCGAGCGGACCGAGCGCCGGGTTCCAGCCGCCCCCGCTGCGCAGGAGCTGCGTCAGGCCCAGCGCGCCGAGCGCACCGAGCGCGCCGCCGAGCGTCGCGAGCAGCACCGCTTCCGTGAGCAGCGTGCCGAAGATCAGCCGCCGGCTGAAGCCGAGCGCCTTCAGCACGGCGATCTCGCCGAGTCGCTCGCGCACCGCCATGCTCGCGGTGTTGGCCGCGATGAAGACGATGCAGAGCGCCACCAGGCCCGTGACGATCAGGATCACCGTGACGAAGCCCTCGAGCATCGAGAAGAAGTTCGCGAAGTAGCTCTTCTCGGTCTCGGAGGCGGTGACCGCTTCGCTGTTGTGGAACAATTCATCGATCTCGCGCATCAACGGCGCGACGCGCGCGGGATCGTCGACGCGCACCCAGACGGTGCCGAGGATGTCGAGCCCCCCGCGGCCGGCGGCGCGCAGCGCCTGGTCGAGATACTCGCGCTGGAACCAGAAGTGCGGCGCGCGCTCGCTCGCGATCTCGCCGACGATCAGGAAGCTCAGGTCCACCGGGTAGATGGTGCCCTTGAGCGTGATCCGGTCCCCGATCTTCCAGCCGTTCTTCAGCAGCGTGCCGCGCCCGACGATCGCGCCGTCGCGGTGGCGGCGGAACGCTTCGAGCTGTTGCGGGTCCAGGTTCCAGTCGGCCCACACCGAGCCGAGCGGATCGGGCTCGACCGCGAAGTTCGGGAACTCGACGCCCTTCTCCTCGCGGAAGACGCCGCCGTACCAGGTCCAGCTCGCGGCCGACACGACCCCCGGCTGCGCGCGGATCTTCTGCAAGTACGCGTACGGCAGCGGATAGACCAGCCCGGCTTCGTTGTGGACGACGATGCGGGTGTTCGACGCGACGTCGCTGAGCAGCGCGTCCAGGCCCGCCGGCATCGTGAGCAGCAGACAGACCAGCGACACCGCGAGGCCGATCGCGCCCGCCGTCAGTGCGGTGCGCAGCTTGTTGCGCGCGAGCTGGCGCCAGATGAACGGAAGGAACTTCACGCGCCTCCTCCTCCTTGGATGGAGTCGAGCAGCACGCCCTTGTCGAGATGGTGGATCTCGTCGACGTAGGCTTCGCCGCGCGGATCGTGCGTGACCATCACGACGGTCTTGCCGAACTCGCGGGCGAGGTCGCGCAGCAGCGCGAGGATCTCGACGGCGTTCTTGGCGTCGAGATCGCCGGTCGGCTCGTCGGCGACGACGATCTCGGGATCGGTCACGAAGGCGCGCGCAATCGCAACGCGCTGCTGCTCGCCGCCCGACATCTCGCCGGGCTTGTGATCGGCGCGATCCGCCAGCCCGACGACGCGCAGCGCCGTCTCGGCGCGCGTGCGGCGCTCCGCCTTGCCGAGCTTGGTCAGCAACAGCGGCAGCGCGACGTTGTCGCGCGCGTTCAGCACCGGCATCAGGTTGAAGAACTGGAACACGAAGCCGACGTGGCGGGCGCGAAACGAGGCGAGCTGGTCCTCGGAGAGATCGCCGAGCCGCTGGCCCGCGACCTCGACGACGCCCGAGGTCGGGCGGTCGAGCCCCGCCAGGATGTTCAGCAGCGTGCTCTTGCCCGAGCCCGAAGGACCCATCAGCGCGGCAAAGCGCCCGCGCTCGATGCGCAAGCTCACGTGTTCGAGCGCGTGGACCTCGTCGGCTCCGCGGTGGTAGACACGCGACACGTCGCGGACTTCGATCAAGGAGCAATCTCCCGGGGCGCTGGGATCTCGGCGGCGCCCGAGCCTATCGTCTCTGCTCCGCTGCGTCGCGTGCCCATGCGCAGTCTCAACAGCAGTGGGTGCGGTGGCGGGACTTCTCTTCGAAGTGAAGCCGAGCCGCCGCGGCGTCACGCGGCGGCGGGGCAGCGAGTCCGAGGAAGCCGCTCGCGAAGGCGCGCAGCGCGGCGAAACTGCGCTGCAATACGGCGCGCATCATGCACCTCCCGCGGCGGGCGCGAGCGGATGCGCGGTCGGTCGCAGCACCTTCCACCAGACGCGCGCCGCATCCAGCACGACGATGGCGACGAGCACCATGAAACACGCAGTCAGTGCCGCGTCGAGGCGCGCGTTGAAGATGAAGGCGTGCGTCTCGCGCAGTTTCTCGGCGGGAATCGCACCCGACGCGATCTGCCCGGCCAGGTACTGGGCCTGCGCCAGGAACCCGAGCCGCCGATCCGGCGCGAAGATCTTCAGCCAGCCCGCGCTCATCGTGACGGTGAGCAGCCACGCGAGCGGCAGTGCGGGCGCGAACGCCCAACGGGGCTTCTCGGACTTGACCAGGATCGTCGTGGCGGCGGCCAGCGCCGTCGCGGCGAGCAGTTGATTGGCGATGCCGAAGAGCGGCCACAGCGAGTTGATGCCGCCCAGCGGATCGACGACGCCCTGGTAGAGGAAATAGCCCCACGCGGCGACGATCAATCCCGAGGCCAGCAGGTTCGCGGGCAGCGATGAAGTCTTGCCGAGCGCAGGGTGCAGCTTGCCGAGCAGGTCCTGCACCATGAAGCGTCCGACGCGCGTTCCGGCGTCGAGCGTGGTGAGGATGAAGAGCGCTTCGAACATGATCGCGAAGTGGTACCAGAGCGCTTTCAGCGCGCCGCCGCCGAGCACGTTCGAGAAGATCTCGGCCATGCCGACGGCCAGGCTCGGAGCGCCGCCGGTGCGCGAGAGCAGCGAGTGCTCGCCGACCTGGCGCGTCAGTTCGCCGAACGCGATCGGATCGAAGGCGAAGCCCCAACCGCGAATCACTTCGGCCGCGTGTTCGACCGTCGCACCGATCGCGGCGGGCGGCGAGTTGATCGCGAAATAGCTGCCCGGCTCCATCACAGCCGCCGACAGAAGCGCCATGATCGCGACGAACGACTCCATCAGCATCGCGCCGTAACCGATCATGCGCGCGTCGGTCTCGCGGTCGAGCAGCTTCGGCGTGGTGCCGCTCGCGATCAGCGCGTGGAAGCCCGAGATCGCGCCGCACGCGATCGTGATGAAACAGAACGGGAACACCGGACCGGCGAAGACGGGGCCCGATCCGTCGATGAACTGTGTCAGTGCGGGCAGCTGCACGAGCGGGTGCGCGATCGCGAGGCCGATCGCGAGCAGCGCGACGGTGCCGAGCTTCACGAAGGCCGAGAGGTAGTCGCGCGGCGCGAGCAGCAGCCACACCGGCAGCACGCTCGCGACGAAG
>JAGSPS010000246.1 GCA_018262315.1 Deltaproteobacteria bacterium
CTGGAAGCGCATCAGCCGCGGCGACGCACCGAGTGGTGTCGGCGGTCCACCAAACGGCGAGATCAGCAGCAGCGGGTCGCCGACGCGCACGCCGAGCGCGCCGGCCAGCGAATCGCCGACCACGATGCCGGGATCCGGCGCTTCGCCGTCTGCCGCGGGAGCCGGAATCAGCGCTTCGAGCGATCCATCGACCAGATCCTTTCGCAGGTCGGTGACGTCGCCGACGCGCACCGGGTCGATGCCCTGCAAGCGCACGCCGACGATCTCGCCGCCCTCGCCCCGCACCATCCCCTCCGCCTGCACGAAGGGCGATCCGCCGGTGACGCCGGGCTGGGCGAGCACGCGCTCGAGCACCGCCTGGTAGTCGCCGAAAGGGCCCAGCCCGCTCTGCACGGTGAAATGCGCGCGGTTGCCGATGATCTCCTCGCGCCAGGTGCGCTCGAAGCCGTTCATCACCGAGAGCACCGTGATGATCAGCCACACGCCCGCCGCAACGCCGGCCACGCAAATCCCGGTGATCACCGAGATGAAGGTCTGGCGGCGCTTCGCGACCAGGTAGCGCGACGCGATGAACCACTCGGCGCTGCCGCGCAGATCGAGGATGCCCGCGAGCGCGAGCGGCGCGACGCCGAGCAGCGCGACGGCGCCGAGCGCCGCGAGCAGCGCCTGGCCGAGGCCGCCGAGCGCGCTGCGTGCAGCGAGATCGAGCGACGCGATCGGCGGCACGCGCACGGCGAGCGCGAGGCCGACGACGAGCACCAGCACCCCGGCGCGCGCAAGCGCGCGCTGCGAGAGGAAACGCAGCAGGAGCCAGGCGCCCGCCGTCGCGAGCGACACCAACGTGAAGGCCGCGCCGAACGCCAGAGGCAGCGCGCTCGCGAGTTCCTCGCCGCGCTCGAACACGCCGGGCACTTCGACGTCGATCGCGACGAGCGTGAGGGCGCCGGCGAAGAGCAGCACCGCCAGCAACACGCTGCGCATCCGCCGCACCTGCCGCGCGAAGCGCTCGAGCACCACCACGGCGGCGCCCACGAACATCCCCGCGAGCAGCACCAGGCCCGCGGCGAGCAGCACGATGAAGGCGAGCGCCAGTGTGCCGCCGGTCGCTCCCGCCACTTCCCAGATGCGCGCGAACAGCTCGGCCATGCGGGGCTACTCGCCCGGCTTCATGTACGGGAAGAGCAGCACTTCGCGCAGGTGCGCGGCGTCGCAGAGCACCATCACGACGCGGTCGATGCCGACGCCGAGTCCGCCCGTCGGCGGCATGCCGTGCTCCATCGCGAGCAGGAACTCCTCGTCGAGCGGGTGCGCCTCCGCGTCGCCGGCCGCTTTCGCGCGGCGCTGCTCCTCGAAGCGGCCGCGCTGGTCCGCGGGGTCGTTCAGCTCGCTGAAGGCGTTCGCCAGCTCCATGCCTCCGACGAAGAGTTCGAAGCGCTCGACGAGTCGCGGGTCGGTCAGCGAGCGTTTCGCGAGCGGCGACAGCTCGACGGGGTAGTCCGTCACGAAGGTCGGCTGCACGAGCGTGGGCTCGACGTGCAGCGAGAAGAGGTGATCGACGAGCTGCCCCCAGGTCGGTGCGTCGCCCGCATCGAGGCCCTTCTCGATGACGCGGGCGCGCAGCGTCGCGAAGTCCGCGGCGGCGAGCACGTCCACGCCGGTGCGTTCGAGGATGCCGTCGCGGATCGCGAGCTGCGGCCACGCGCCGCCGAACTCGATCTGCTGCTCGCGGTAGGCGACGCGCGTTCCACCCGTCACCGCCGACACCACGTGCTGCAACATCGCCTGCACCAGCTCCATCATGTCGCGGTAGTCGGCGTAGGCCTGATAGCACTCCATCATCGCGAACTCGGGGTTGTGCTTGCGCGAGACGCCCTCGTTGCGGAAGTTGTGGCCGATCTCGTAGACGCGGTCGAAGCCGCCGATCACGAGACGCTTCAGATACAGCTCGTCCGAAATGCGCAGGTAGACGTCCTGGTCGTAGACGTCGTAGTGCGTCACGAAGGGACGCGCCGCGGCGCCGCCGTAGAGCGGCTGGAGGACGGGCGTCTCGACTTCGAGGAAGGAGCGGCCGTCGAGGAAGGCGCGCAGCGCGGTGACCGAGCGCGAACGCGTGACCGCGATGCGGCGCGCCTCGGGGTTCACCAGCAGATCCAGATAGCGCTGGCGGTAGCGCCTCTCGACGTCGACCAGCCCGTGCCACTTCTCGGGCAACGGGTGCAGGCACTTGGCGACCACCGCGAGCGCGCGGGCGCCGACCGTCAGCTCGCCGGTCCGCGTGCGCCACAGGACACCCTCGGCGCGCACGAAGTCGCCGACGTCGACGAGCGCCAGCAGCGCCAGCACCTCGGGCGACAGCTCCGGCTTGCGGAAGCTCGCCTGGAGTTGCACGCCGTCCTCGAACAGCGTCATGAAGACCAGCTTGCCGAACGAGCGGATCGCCAGGACGCGTCCCGCGACCCGGACCTGCAGCGCGGCGGCGTCGAGCGCCGCTACGTCCTTCGCATCATGGTGTCGGCGGATCTCGGCGAGCCGCAGCAGCGGCCCGACCCGCGCCGGATACGGATCGAGCCCCGCCGCGCGCAGCGCGGCCAGTCGCTCGGCGCGCGCCTTGCGCTCGCTCTCGCTCACGGCGTTCCCCCTGGTTTCGCCGCGCGCTGCAGCAACGCCGCGCGCATGAAGCGGTCGAGGTCGCCGTCGAGCACGGCCTGGGCGTTGCCGATCTCCAGATCGGTGCGGTGGTCCTTCACGCGCTGCGACGGGTGCAGCGTGTACGAACGGATCTGCGAGCCGAAGCCGATCTCCTTCTTCTCGCCCGCCAGCGACGCCAGTTTCGCTTCGTGCTCGAGCCGCGCGCGTTCCCAGAGCCGGGCGCGCAGCACCTTCATCGCCGACGAGCGGTTCTTGTACTGCGATCGTTCGTTCTGGCACTGCACGACGATGCCGGAGGGAAGGTGTGTGATGCGCACCGCCGAGTCGGTCTTGTTGACGTGCTGGCCGCCTTTGCCGCCGGCGCGGTAGGTATCGATGCGCAGCTCCTTCTCGTCGATCTCGACTTCGATGTCGTCGTCGAGTTCGGGCAGCACCGAGACGCTCGCAAAGGCGGTGTGCCGGCGGTGCTGCGCGTCGAAGGGGGAGATGCGCACCAGTCGGTGCACGCCTTCTTCCGTCTTCAGATAGCCGTAGGCGTATTCGCCCGAGATCAGCAGCGTGCTGCCGCGCAGGCCGGCTTCCTCGCCGTCCTGACGGTCGAGTTCCTCGACCTTCATCCCGTGCGCCTCCGCCCAGCGCAGGTACATGCGAAGCACCATCTCGGCCCAGTCGCAGGCATCGGTGCCGCCGGCGCCGGAGGTGATCGCCACGATCGCGTTGCCGCGGTCGTGCTCGCCGCCGAGCAGCAGCCGCAGCTCCGCAGCGTCCAGTTCGTTCGCCACCGCGTCGAGTTTCTCGCCGGCCTCGCACAGCGTGCCGGGGTCGTCTTCTTCCTGCGCCAGTTCGAGCAGCACGGCGGCGTCGTCGAGCTGTGCGGCGGCCGCGTCGAAGAGCCCGAGCTGTCGCTCGATGCCGCCCTTCTCGCGCAGGATGCGCTCGGCGCGCTCGCGATCGTCCCAGAGATCCGGCGCAGCGCTGTCGGCTTCCAGCTCGGTCTGTCTGGCGCGCAGTCCGGCGACGTCAAAGACGCCCCCGGAGCTCGCCGAGGCGCGCGCGCTGGGTGCGCAGCCGTTCGGCCAGCTCGGCGGGCAAGGCGGGATTCGCGTGGGCTCGTTCACTCATCGTCTAGCTCCGCCTTCGCACCCGGCCCGCAACGGCGAGCGCCACGACGCCGATCGAGGCTGCCATCGGCAGCCAGTCACCGTTTCGCGTGTAGAACGAGCCGCCCGCGCGCAGCGGGAGATCGGCGACCAGTAGCGTCTGTTCGAAGAGTCTCGTCTGCATGCGCACGCGACCGCGGTCGTCGATCAAGGCCGACACTCCGGTGTTGGCGGCGCGCGCCACCCAGGTCCGGTTCTCGGCCGCACGAACCGCCGTCATGACCAGGAACTGATCGGGCGCCCCGGTGCGCCCGTACCAGGCGTCGTTCGTGATCGCGAGGAGAGCCTCCCCTCCATCTCGGACGAAACGACGGTCCAGGTCCGGAAAGAGCAGTTCATAGCAGATCGGTACGCCCGCCGTGAGCGTCGCGCCGCGCGGCAACGGGATCGCGATCGCGCGCGGCGCGCGACCCGGCGACACGTCGGTCGTGGCAGCGCCGCGTGCGATCGCCGAGACGAAGCGACCGAGCAGATCGCGCATCGGGACGTATTCGCCGAAGGGAACGAGGTGGGTCTTGTCGTAGCGATCGACGAAGAGCCCGTCGGGCGCGATCACGTAGGCGCTGTCGAAATAGCGCGTGACGCCCCCTGCGAGCGAGTCGACGCCGACCGCCCCGACCACGAGTGTCACCTCGCTCTCGCGCGCGAGTGCGGCGAGTCGATCCGCCAGTTCGGCGCTCCAATCCGGCGAGCCGGGCACCGCCGTCTCGGGCCAGAGCACGAGTTGGGCGCCCTGTTCCGCGGCCCGTCGCGTCAGCGCCTCGTAATCGGCGAGCGTCTGCTCCGCCCACTCCGGACTCCATTTCACGGCTTGATCGATGTTTCCCTGCAGCACGGCGACGCGAACCGTCTCCGCCTGTGCGGGGCTCTCCCGAACGCGATCGAGGGAGCCGGCGACCAGCAACAGCGCGACGCCGAGCAGCGCGGCGACCGTCGTGCGCGAGCGCCCCGCCCCGCTCGCGCATGCCGCGAGCGCCGCACCGCCCAACACCGTCGCGAAGCTGAGTCCCCACACGCCGGTCCACGGCGCGAGCCCGAGCAGCGACGCGTTCTGGTGCTGCGCGTAGCCGAGGAGGGCCCAGGGGAATCCCGTCAGCACGAAACTGCGCGCCCATTCGAGGGCGACCCACAGCGCGGCCGCGCTGAACGGCGATGCCAAGCCGGCGGCGCCGAGCGCACTCCACAGCGCACCGAACACCGCGAAGAAGAGCGCGGGATACACCGCGAGCCCGATCGGTGCGAGGACGCCGACCAGGACGGGCGCATCGCCGTAGTGGACCGTCGCAACGTAGATCCAGTGGAAGACCAACGCGTGCGCCGCGAGCCCGGCGCCGAACGCGAACT
>JAGSPS010000045.1 GCA_018262315.1 Deltaproteobacteria bacterium
TACACCGCGTGGAACTCGCGCGGCCGCGCGCGGTGATCGGCAAGACCACCACCGAGGCGATCCAGTCGGGCATGCTGTTCGGCTACGCCGGCATGGTGGATGCGATGGTCACGAGAATTCGCGGCGAGCTGGGCGCTACGGCCCGCGTGATCGCGACCGGTGGGCTCGCCGGCCGCATCGCCGGCGAGAGCGCGACGATCGAGCGCGTCGAACCCTTCCTCACGCTCGAAGGGCTGCGCCTGCTCTTCGAGAAGAACTGCATGCCAAGAGAAGCAACGCCACGCAAGGAGAAGTAGCGCCATGAAGGACGTCGCAGCCGCCGATACCCGCAACTTTGCGCTGGTCGGTCACTCGACCGACGGCAAGACGTCGCTCGGCGAGGCGATCCTCTGGAAGGCCGGCGCGATCACGACACTCGGTAACGTCACGACCGGCACCGCCGCGCTGACCACGCTACCCGAGGAGAGGGAGCGACAGGGCGCGAGCGTGAGCACGGCGGTGTATGGCTTCGACTGGCAGGGCAGACATCTCACGCTGGTCGACACACCCGGCGACCCGAACTTCCAGCACGACGGCCAGATCGCGCTGCACGCGCTCGATGCCGCAGTGCTCGTGGTCTCGGCGGTGGACGGCGCGAAGGTGGGCACCGAGCGCATGTGGCACAGCGGACGCAACCTCGGGCTGCCGATGCTCGCCTTCGTGAACGGCATGGACCGCGAACGCGCGGACTTCGCAGCAGCCGTCGCGTCGCTCGCCAAGATGGATGCGAAGCCGGTCTTGCTCTCGATCCCGATCGGGAGCGGCGCGAACTTCGCCGGCGTCGTCGACGTGCTCTCGATGCAGGCGCTGGGCGACGGCGGACCCGCGGACGTTCCCGCCGACCTCGTGGCGGCCGCACACGAGGCGCACGCGAACCTCGTCGAGGCCGTCGCGGAATGCGACGACGCGTTGCTCGAGAAGTATCTCGAAGCGGGCGAGTTGTCGGCGGACGAAATGCGCGACGGCCTGCTCGCGGCCGTACGCGAGGCGAAGCTCGTGCCGATCCTCGCGGGCTCGGCGACACGCGCGCTCGGCGTCGAAACCCTGCTGCAGGCGCTGACCACGCTGCTCCCCTCCCCCGTCGACGCGCGCAGCTGGACCGCCACCGACCTCGGAAGCGGCTCAGAGCGGACGCTCGCCGTGGCGCCCGACGGTCCCTTCGCGGCGCTCGTGTTCAAGACCGTCGTCGACCGCTTCCAGGGCCTGCTCTCGGTGTTGCGCGTCGTGTCGGGCACGCTCCAACACGACACTGCGATCCTGGACGCCACCACCGGCTCCCGGCAGCGGATCGGCAAGCTGCACCTGCTGCGCGGCCACGATCACGTCGAAGTCCCGGAGGCCGGGCCGGGCGACGTGGTGGCGGTCGCGAAGTTGAAGGACGTCCACACCGGTCACGCGCTCACCAGCGAGAAGGGAGGCGTGCGGCTCGCACAGATCCCGATCCCGAAGGGCGCACTGTCCTACGCGATCGCCGCGAAGTCGAAGGCCGACGAGGACAAGCTCTTCACCTCGCTCGCGCGGCTCGTGGAGGAAGACCCGACGCTGCACGTCGATCGCGACCCGAACACCGGTCAATTCCTGCTGACTGGCATGGGCGACCTGCACATCCGCATCAGCGCGGGACGCCTGAAGCGCATGTTCAACCTCGAGATCGACCTCTCGCGGCCGAAGATTCCCTACCGCGAGACGATCACTCGCAAGGTCGAGAACGTGGAGGGCAAGCTCAAGAAGCAGACCGGCGGCAAGGGGATGTACGGGGTCTGCTACCTGAGCGTGGAACCGCTGCCCCGTGGGGCCGGGTTCGAGTTCGTCGATGAGATCGTCGGCGGCTCGATCCCGCGCAACCTGATTCCGGCCGTCGAGAAGGGCGTCCTCGACGGACTGCCCCACGGACCGCTGGCCGGGTTCCCGGTCGTCGACATCCGGGTGCGCTGCATCGACGGCAAGTTCCACCCGGTGGACTCGAACGAGATGGCCTTCAAGCTCGCCGGCGCCTTCGGCTTCAAGGCCGCCACGGAACAGGGCAGACCCACCCTTCTGGAGCCCGTGATGGACGTCGAGGTGGCGATCCCGGACGAGTACATGGGCGACATCATCGGCGATCTGAACAGCCGCCGGGGCCGCGTCCAGGCGACCGAGTCGCGCGGCTCGGGCTCGATCATCAAGGCCCAGGTCGCGATGTCCGAAATGCTGGAGTACGCGAGCGTGCTCACCAGCCTGACCGGCGGGAAGGGCTCGTTCACGATGGACTTCTCGCATTACGAAGAGGTGCCGGCGGCGCTCTGCGACAAGATCGTCGAGGAGGCCAGGGCAGCAGCGACGAAGGCCGAGTCGCACCACTAGGTCGGGCCTGCGCGACCGGCGGCGGAAGGACGGAGGCCGGTCGTGAGCGAACGAACCAAGATCCGGCTGGCGCTGTCGCCCGAGGCCGAGCGCTACGTCCGCCGCGACGCGCCCGTCGAGGTGCGCCGGCTGGCCGCCGGCGGCGCGCTTCCGCTGCCGCCCGTCGAGCTGGTGACGGTTCTCTTCGTGCTCGTCCACGACGCCGACGAAACCGTCAAGGACCGCGCGCGCGGTAGCCTCGAGCGGCTGCCCGACAACGTCCTCGCCGCAGCGCTCTCGGGTGCAGCGCATCCCGCCGTGCTCTCCTACTGCGCGCAATCCTTCCGCGATCTGCCCGACCGCCTCGAAGCGATCGCGCTCAACGCGCAAGCTGACGACGAGACGATCGCCTTCCTCGCCTCGCTGCCCCACAAACACATCGTCGACATCGTCTCGAACAACCAGGAGCGCATGCTGCGCTGCCCGGACATCGTAGAGGCGCTCGGCACGAATCCACTCACCGGCCGCTCGGTGATCGACCGCATCCTGTCGTTCCTCGGGCTCGAGCGCGGCGCCCACGAGGAGATCGACGAGAACGAAGTGCCGCTCGCTCCGGCCGGTCCGGTGACCGACGCCGAGGCGCTCTCCGCCCTCGAAGCGTTGCTCGGCGACGACGTCTCGAACTTCGCACGAGAACTCGTCGACGACGCCGTCGAGGCCGACGAGGAGATGCAGAAGAACCTGCACGCGATGCTCCAGCGCATGACCGTGTTCGAAAAAGTCAAACTCGCGCGCGTGGGCAACAAGGAAGCGCGCGGACTGCTCATTCGCGACCGCAACAAACTCGTGGCTGCGGCGGCGGTGCGCAGTCCCAAGGTCACCGACAACGAGATCCTCGCGTTCGCCAAGGCGCGCAACGTCTCGGACGAGGTGCTGCGCATCATCGCCCGCAATCCCGATTGGACGCGCAGCTACCAGGTCAAGCTCGCGCTCACCGCGAACCCCCGCACGCCGCAACAAACCGCGATCAAGTTCCTGAACTACCTGCAGGATCGCGAGTTGCGCGGCATCATGAAGAGCAAGGACGTACCGTCGGCGGTTTCGACACACGCGCGACGGATCCTCCAGAGGAAGGGGAAGTGATGGCAGAGGTCCACGTCGATCGGGTTGCCGATCGCCGCGAAGTGAACGCGCGCATCGTCTACTGGGGAATCGAGGGCGCCGGCAAGCAGACCAACTTGCGCGCCATCCACCGCAAGCTCCGGCCCGATCACCGCGGTCGCCTCGAAGCCATCGCGACGCCGCTCGACCCGAGCGTGTGCTCGTATCGACTGCCGATCGAGCTCGGCGAGATCGCAGGCGTGAAGACGCGCATCCAGATCCTCGCGGTGCCCGGCGGTTCCGAGCAGGCGCCCACCCGCAAACAGCTGCTCGACCGCGTCGATGGCGTGGTGTTCGTGGTGGACGCGCGGCGGGATCGCATCGACGACAACGTCGCGTCGCTCGAAGAATTGCGCGCCGCCCTCGCCGCCTACGGTCGCGCGCTCGAAAGCGTGCCGCTCGTCGTCCAGTACAACCACCAGGATCAGTCGGACCCCTTCGTGCTCGAGGAGCTGTACCGCAAGCTCGACGTGAAGGACGCCGCCGTCTTCGAAGCCGTCGCGACGGACGGCACCGGCGTGCTCCCGACACTGACGACCATCTCGAAGCGCGTCGTCAAGCAGTTGCGCGAGGCACCGGAACCGAAGCCCCAGAGGACTCCGCAGGCAGCCGAATCCGCGCTGGTCGCTCGTCGACCGGTCCCGGCCGCGACTCCGCCGCCCGCGGTCCAGCGGCTGCGAAGCGCCAGCCCGGAACCCGCCCGGAGCGTCGAAACCGATCCAATCGCCCCGGCCCACCGCGGGCGTGACACAGTGATCCTCGCCGATCTCGAACGCGCCGCACTCGCGCCCGACGTCGAGCTGGAAGACGAACGCGACCACGCCGTCTCGCGTGCCCAGGGTCTGCTGGACGCCGCCTGGCGCGAAGAGGTCGCAAGCCTCGACTCACCCACCGGCGAGAGCCCGCTCGCCTCGCCCGACCGGGTCAGCCACGACGACGGCTGGCAGGTCGTGGAGGCGGGGCTTGCGGAGATCGTGGGCGCCCGCGCGATCGCCGTGCCGATCGTGATCGCCGATACCGTGGGTCACGAGCTACGGTTCCGCCTCACGATCTCGCTGGAACAGCTGCTCGACGAATGAGGTGAGGGATGGGGCGGCGCATCGCCGTGTACGGAGCGAACGACGAAGCGCTCCGGCTCCTGCCCCTGCTCGCGAACCACCCCGACCTCGAGGTGACGGCGGTCTTCGATCCGCAGGCCGCCGTCCAGCGGCGCCGCCTCGCGCTGCTCGACCCCCAACTCGCCGCCCTGCTCCAGCACCTTCTCAGCGACGACCCGCGCGTGCTGAGCGACGATCCACGCCTCGAAGCCGTCATCGACGCGGGTATCGCACCGCCCTTTCGAACCCGCTTCGCTCCGCTCGTAGCCCGCGGTCTCGAAGTGCTGTCGCTCTCCGCAGCGCGCCACTCGTGGGGCGCGGCGCCTGCAACGGACGACCCGAAGCGCGAACTGCTGCAAGCGCTCGAAGAGATTGCCGCCGCGGTCGACCTCGCCGCCGCACCGACGGCCCTGTTTGCGCGGCTTCTCGAGGTCTCGATCGCGGCGATCGGCGCCGCCGGCGGGTCGCTGCTGCTGCGCGAACCCGACGCCGAGCGACTCGGCGTGCGCGCCGCGGTGGGACTCGAACCCGAACTGTGGCCGAAGGTACAGGTGCGACTCGGCGAGGGAATCGCGGGCCGCGTGTGGGCGGAGGGACGAGCGCTCGCGGTGCACGGCCGCGCAAACCCCGAGGCATTCGAAATCACGCGCGAGCGGTTCGACGTCGCGGCGTCCCTGTGCGTGCCGCTGCACCACGCAGGCGCCGTGTGCGGCGTCCTGAACCTGCACCATCCGACACGCGCCGATCTCTTCTCCGAGGACGACGTGGTGTTCGGCGAGGAACTGGGCGCCCTCGTCGCGCGGATCGCGGCGCGTGCCGAGGCGCTGCTCGCGCTGCGCAAGCGCGCGCTGCGCGCAGACGTCGCGGCGGAAGTGGCCCGCGTCCTCGGCGAACGCGCACCGCTCGAGCTGCGGCTCGCGGCGCTGTGTCGCCATGCGGCGTCGCGCGTCGGTCACGGCATCGCGACGCTGTGGTGGCGCGAGGAGACCGCAGCAGGACGCGCGCCCGACGGCGCGCCGTCACTGCGCCTGGCAGCCTCCTCGCTCCCCGGAGGAGCGCTCGGCGCGGCCGCGCGACTCACCCCGGGTGAGGGCGTGGACGGCCGCGTCGCGCACGATCGCGAGCCGATCTTCCTGCGCCGCGGCGACCGCCTCGCCTACGCCGCGCTGCCGCTGCTCGCGGGAGCGAAGCTGTTGGGTGTGCTCTCGGTGCAGCCGGGCAGCGACGCGCCGGAGTCCGGCGACGAAGAAGATACGCTGCGCGAGGTCGCCGCCGCAGCAGCATCGGGACTCGACCGCGAGCTGCGCGCCGAGCGCGCCGAAATGCGCGCCACGCGCGGCGAGGCCGTTCACGAGGCGACGCTGCGCCTGCTCGCCGAGCGCGACGCGGATCGCATCGCGGAGAGCGTCGCGTCCTCGGCCGCGCTGATCCTCGACGCGGAACACGTGATCGTGCGCGCACTCGACCCGGGGCGGCACCGCTTCCGGGTGCGCTGCCACATCGGCGCCGCATCGGGCCCGCAGGGCGACGCGCTCGCCCAGTTGGATCGCCGCGTCGCGCGCGAGGCGCTGCGCCGCCACGCGCTGCTCGACGGCGCGGAGCTGGCGCCGGGCGACGAAGACGAAGCCGAGACACGGGATCTGCTGGTGGCACCGCTCACACACGGCGGTCGCGCGCTCGGGACGCTCGCAGTGTACGACAAGCGAGCACCCGCCGGGCCGCACTTCGACGCACTCGATCGCGAACTGCTGCTGCGTCTCGCGGCCGTCACCGCACGCGCGCTCGCGAGCGCTCTGCCCGGCGAAGCGCCGTCCGATGCGGAAGACGAGCGTTTGTCGTCCTTCGCGCACTTCGTGCGGCGCATCGACGAAGAGATCGCGCGTGCGGCCGCCTCCGCAACCGACACCCCCGCGTTTGCCCTGGTCACCTGCCGCATCGAGAACTGGAACGCGCTGCCGGGCGAGCTGGCCACGCGGATCGCGCGGAATACCCAGGCGGCCTTCATGGCGCAGCTCCGCAGCTTCGACGTCGCGACGCGCACGGCGCCGGCTGCGCTGTGCGCCCTGTTGCCGATTCCCGGCGCGGCCGCCTCCGAGCACGTCGCGCGCCTCGCACGCGCCGTCGCCGAAGCGGTCGCGAAGGAAGACGACGCTGCCGAGCGCGTCGCGCTCGGCTTCGGCTACGCGCTGTACAAAGGCTGCGGGGAAACGCGTACGGACCTGCTGGCGGACGCGGCCGAACCACGGATCCGGATGCTCTGACGCTCGTTCAGCGCGCGAGCACGGCCTCGAGCGCACGCAGCGGCAGCCCGTGCGCTTCCGCAACGCCCTCGCAGACGACTTCGCCGCGCCACACGTTGGCACCGAGCGCCAGCGAGCAGTCGGTGCGCAGCGCCTCGGCGACGCCGACCTCTGCGATGCGTTCGATGTACGGCAGCGTGGTGTTCGTGAGCGCAAAGGTCGACGTGCGCGGAACGGCGGCCGGCATGTTGGCCACGCCGTAGTGGATCACGCCGTGCACGAGGTAGGTCGGGTCCGAGTGCGTGGTGGGATGGATGGTCTCGATGCAGCCGCCCTGGTCGACGGCGACGTCGGCGATCACCGATCCCGGCTCCATGCTGCGCACCATCGCGTCGGTGACGAGACGCGGCGCGCGGCGGCCGTGCAGGTAGACGGCGCCCACCAGCAGGTCGCTCTGTGCGACCGAGCGCTCGAGATTGACGCGACTCGAGAAGAGCGTGCCGATCTCGCCGTGAAACAAGTCGTAGAGATACGTGAGGCGCTTGAGATCGATGTCCAGCACGGTGACTTCGGCGCCGAGCGCGTGGGCGACGCGCACCGCGTTGATCCCGACGATCCCCGCGCCGACTACGGTGACGCGGCCGCGCGGCACCCCCGGCACACCGCCGATCAGCAGGCCCTTGCCGCCGCGATCCTTCTGCAGCAGCGTGACACCGATCTGCACGGCGAGTCGCCCGGCCACCTCACTCATCGGCGCCAGCACCGGGAACGTGCCGTCCGGCGACCGGATCGTCTCGTAGGCGACTCCGATCACATCGGCGGCGAGGAGTCGCTCGGTGAGCGCTCGATTCGGCGCCAGGTGCAGATACGTGAAGAGCGTCTGTCCACCTCGCAGCCGAGCGACTTCGCGCTCGTTCGGCTCCTTCACCTTGGTGACGAGATCGGGAGCGCGGAAGACCTCCTCGACGTCCACGAGCCGCGCGCCCGCCTGGGCATACGCCGCGTCGGCAAAGCCGCTGCCCACACCCGCGCCGCGCTCGATCAGCACCTCGTGTCCGTCCGCGACGAGCTGGCGCGCGCCGTCGGGTGTCATGCCGACGCGGTACTCGTTGTCCTTGGTTTCGCGCGGAACACCGATCTTCAAGCCAGCCCTCCGCCGAATCAGGCTCGATACGAGTCGATCAGGATGTCGGCGATCTCCGGACGCATGATGCGCGCATCGGGATGCACGCCCTTCAGAAGCTGCTCACGCACCTTGGTGCCGCTGATCGCGAAGGGCTTCTCGTCCGGATGGCGCTCGGTGAGATCGACGCGGCCGAGTGATTCGTAGTACGCCGCGAAGCCGATCTTGCACGGCCGCAGTTGCAGTTCGCCCGGCAGCGTCTCGAAGATCTCCTGCGCGTCGAAGTCGCCCCAGATCGGCTTGCCGTCGTCGAAGGGCGCATCGGCGTGTTTGCGGCCGATCACCAGATCGCTGAAGCCGTGGTTCTGGCGGTAGACCGCGTGCATGAGGGCTTCCTTCGGTCCGCCGTAGAACATCTTGATGTCGAGCGGCAGCACCTCGAAGACCTCGTTCACGTCGTAGCCGACCGACTGCCACAGGGCCTCGTCCTTGTCGCCGTCGCCGAGCAGGCCGAGGTCGTGCAGCGTGCGGTAGCAGCGCATGCGCGTCGCGGCGGGAACGTCGTCGCCCTTGAGTTCGCCGACCAGCGGGTTCAGCACGACGCCGGTGAAGAAGCCCTCGCGCGTGAGCCGCTCGGCGCCCGCGACCAGTGCGTATTCGTGCGCGCGGTGCAGCGGGTTGCGGGTCTGGAAGGCCAGCGCGCGCTCCCACTTGCGATCCCGGATGAAGGCGCGCGTCATGCGCGGCGAGAAGATCGTCCAGTTCGGGTTCTGCGGTTGCGGCAGCGCGCGCAGGCGGCCGCCGACGAGTTGCGTGCGCTCGTCGTCCTGCGTCATGTGACCACCCGGATGGTCGAAGCGCTCGGTGCCGTAGACGGCGCGGACGTACTTGGGCTTGTCCCAGGCGAAGACTTCGATCGCATCGAGGATGCCGACGAGCGCGCCCACTTCGTCGCGCAGCGCCGCCGCGCCACCGCGCGCGAGCGCGCCGGCTTCGGCGTCGGTAACCGGCAGCGAGAGCGGGATGCCCCACGCGTAACGACGGCCGCCCTGCACCACCACGCTTTCATCGAGCACGCGATGCCATGCCTCGGCACCCATCGGGCCTTCGAGCGGCGACAGTGTGCCGTCGGCGATGCGATGCACCGTCGACAAGTCCGCCCGGGTGAGCCGGACCGCCGGCAGCTTCGACGCCTCGGCGACGAGCTTGCTGCGCTGCTGCAGCGACACCACCCGATCGACGGGCTCGGCGAGCCCCCCGTGCACCGGGACCAGATCCACACTTCGCTGCTGCATCGTCATCTCGCTTGTTCCTCGCTCGATCCCGGCTCTACCAGGCGGGAGCGTCTGCATCGCCATCCGTGAGGAACGGACGGTCGCCGCTGCCGTCGAAGCGCCGCACCCGCAAGCGCTCGCGATCCTGATCATCCTTGGCGACGTACGCGACATACGCGCCGTCGGGCGACACGGCGGGGCGTCCCTCGTCCGTGGTGCTCGCACCGATAGGCGTCCGCCCAGAGCCGTCGGGGCGCACCCGCCAGAGGCGATTGCCCTGGGTACCGATTGCCGCGTACACGATCCAGGCGCCGTCGGGCGTGAAGACGGGGTCGGTGCCGCGCGCCACCAGGCGCGGCGCAGCGCCCGGCGCATCGAGTTCCAGCACCGCGATCGTGAGGACCCCGTCTTCGCTAGCCGTGACGTACGCGACGATCGGGGCAACGGGCGAGCAGCTCGGGAAGACATCGGACGGACCCTGCGTCGCCGGCCGGAGTCCCGTCGCCGAGCCGGGCGGCGCCGCGAGCAGACGTCCCTCATAGCGACCCGCGATCCGCCGGGCCTCGACGGCGACGAGACGTCCGCCCGCGCCGAGGCAGCCCATCGGATGTTCCTCGGGTCCCGAGGTGACGATCTCGAAGCCGCCGCTCGCGCGGTCCCACACGAAGAGCTGCATGAGATCGCGGAAGCGGCCGGACAGCAGCAGCTTGCTGCGATCGGGCGACCACGCGAGCGGCCGCGCGCCAGGCGGCGCGCCCTCGAGGACCTGCACCGCGTCGCTCCGGGGATCGAAGAGTGCAAGGTGGCCGCCGAGTTCGCGAAGGCGGCGCTGCGCATCCGGCGCGCCACCGAACATTGCGTCGAGGGTCTCGACGCGCACGACGCCTTCCTTGTCGCCCGGTTTGCCGCGCTTCTCGAGGTCGCCGATGGCGTCGAGGCGTTTCAACGCGAGTGCTTCCTCGCGGTACAAGATCGCCACGGGCGACGCGGCGAGGCTCTTGGAGTCGATGCTTCCCGGGCCGCTCGCGCAACCCACCGCGACCACCCAGGCGGCCAGCGCCACCGCGAGACGGGATCGCGGGCTCACCGGAGACCGTGCGCCACGGGGCGACCGCCGAAGCGGTCCGCACCCGGCTCGCGCCGGAACAGCACCTGGTCCACCACCTTGCCGGCGGTCACCGCGACGACCAGGTGATCGGCGTCGGGAAACGGAAACAGTTCTTGCGAGGCGAAGTCCTGATCCATCTCCGAGAAGTAGGCGCCGCACTCGACGTGCGAGTGGTACACGCAGGTGACGCGTTCCCCGCGCGCCAAAGCCTCTTCGTCGGCGCGCAGGTAATCCTGCTCGTTCATGTAGAAACCCTGGGTGCCGTCGCGCGGGTAGGTCTCGGCATCGCGCCGGTGCCACAGCGTCATGTCATTGCGGCAGCGAACGACGTGCTGGTATCGCGCGTCGTCGCCCCCCGTGATGAGCCCGCAGCACTCCTCGGGCGCGACCTCGCGCGCATGCGCGAAGATCTCGTTCAGGACCGAGGTCGGCAGCACCACGGGATCGAGATCCGGATCGACTTCGATGCGCCGTCGCACTCAGCGGCCGCCGGCGATCGAAGGCACGATGGTGACGCAGTCGCCCTCGCGCACCGGGGTATCGAGCAGCTCGCGGAAGCGCACGTCCTCTTCGTTGACGAAGACGTTGACGTGCCGTCGCAACGAGCCTTCCTGGGCGAGCACACGGGACAGGAGTTCGGGGGACTCGCGCCCGACGGCGTCGAGCACGTCGCGCAGCAGCCCGGCAGGCACCGCCAGTTCGGCGCGACCGCCAACCAGCGCGCGCAGCACGGCCGGGACGCGCACCGTGACTCCCATCCGTCGACCTCCCTCGCGAGACGACGCAGTCTAGGGAAGTGACCCTGGGGGCGCAGGGGTCGCCGCGCCGCGCTAAGAACCCCTCGGTGAGCAACGATGAAGACACGCGCCTCGTGCGACCCGACGGCCTCTCGATTCGCGGACTTCGCCACGAGCGCGGCTGGTCGGCGCGCGACCTCGCCGCGGCGATCTCCACGGCGGAATGCCGGGCGACGGGACGGCCCGTCGCGATCGCAACGCGCGTGTTGCTCGGCGTCGAAGAGCGCAATGCGCCCATCTCCTACGCGACGCTGTGCCTGATTGCGGCGGGCTTCGACTGCAATCCGATCGAGATCCTGCTGGAGGATCCGCCGGAGCCGGAGCCGCCCCAGCGCTGATCCGTGACCGTGACGTCGTGGCCATCGGCGCGTGCCGGCACGTGCCCCCTTCTCGCACCCGCAGGGCATACGGAGTAGATTGCGTTCGCCTCCCCCAGGAAACGGGCGGTCCTCCCCGCCCGATGCGTTGCTCGAGGTTGCTGCCACCTCGCGGGCGAGGATCAGCGTTTGTCTTTACCGGAGAGTTCCGGGCGTCCGGGCCATACGTCGGGCGTCGCCCACTTCCTGCAGGCGTTGCGCGAGCAGGAAGGGCTCCGCGAGGCCTTCCGCCACCACGAGCGGCTGCCCGCAAGAGTGGCCGAGTTCGCGGCCCTGCCCGCGGGCTTCGAAGCGCTCGCGCCCGCACTCGCGCTCCGCGGCGTACCCCAGCTGTACAGCCATCAAGCGCGCGCGCTCGATGCCCTGGGTACGGGCGCCGACGTGGTGCTCGCGACGCCCACCGCCAGCGGCAAGACGCTGGTCTACAACCTGCCCGTGCTGCGCGCGCTGGCGGCAGGGGACGCCGGCCACGCGCTCTACGTGTTTCCGCTGAAGGCGCTGGAGCGCGATCAACGCGAGCGGCTGCTGGCGGACGTGCAGGCGCTGGGACTCCCGACCGAAGGCGTCGTCGAGATCTACGACGGCGACACGCCCACCGCCCGGCGCAAACGCATCCGCGACGACCCGCCGCGCGTGCTCGTCACGACCCCCGACATGCTGCACGCGGGCATCCTGCCCACGCACGCGAGCTGGAAGGCGCTCTTCGAGTCGCTGCAGCTCGTCGTGATCGACGAGCTGCACACCTACCGCGGCGTTTTCGGCGCCCACGTCGCGCAGGTGCTGCGACGGCTGCTGCGCGTGGCGGCGCATCACGGCGCGAGCCCGCAGATCGTCGGCGCCTCGGCGACGATCGCGAACCCGGGCGAACTGGCGCAGGCGCTCACCGGCCGCATCGCCACGGTGATCGAGGCCGACGGCGCGCCGCGCCCGCGCCGCCACGTGGTGCTGATGAATCCCGTCGGGTCCTCGCCGTACACGGCGGCGGCGAAGCTGTTCCGCCTCGCGGTCGGTTTCGGCTTGCGCACGATCGCGTTCACCAAGGCCCGTCGCGTGACCGAGCTGATCCACACCTGGGTGATCGAGGCCGAGCCGCGCCTGCGCGACCGGATCTCGTCGTATCGCGCCGGCTTCCTGCCCGAAGAGCGCCGCGAGATCGAGCAGAAGTTGTTCTCCGGCGCGCTCGACGGGGTGATCTCGACCTCCGCGCTGGAGATGGGCATCGACGTCGGCGGCCTCGACGTGTGCATCCTCGTCGGATACCCGGGTTCGCAGATGGCGACGTGGCAGCGGGCCGGGCGCGTCGGGCGCGCGCAGGAAGGCGTCGTGGTGCTGATCGCGCAGCCGGACGCGCTCGACCAGTACCTGGTCGCGCATCCGCGCATGCTCTTCGAGCGCGCCTTCGAGCACGCCGTCGTGGATCCGACGAACGTGGAGGTTGCGGCGGCGCATCTCCCGTGCGCGGCCGACGAGCTTCCGCTGCGCGCCGGCGAAGCCTGGCTCGCCGAACCCGGCGTGCGCGCCAACGTCGAGATCGTCGAAGAGCGCGGGCGCATCTTGCGCAGCGAATCCGGCAGTGAATGGTTTGCCTCGCGACGCCGCCCGCACCGCGACGTCGATCTGCGTCAGGCCGGCGCCAGCTACGCGATCCAGCTCGATCTGGACGAACCTCATGACCTTCGCTCGCCCGAACGGCGCGCGCTTGCGCGCCCGGTCGAAATTGGCACGATCGGCTCGGGCCGCGTGCTCGCCGAGTGCCACGAGGGCGCGATCTATCTGCATCGCGGCCGGCAGTATCTCGTCACCGAGTTGGA